>DAIREI010000037.1:0-8493 GCA_036795675.1 Bacteroidales bacterium | reverse complement strand
ACCTAAATAATGTTTCTAAAAAATTACTAGCTGATTTAAAAATATGTTTTATAATATGTTTTTTTATTTGGAGAGTATAGAAAAAAGACTCATCTTTGCATGCAGATAACCTAAAACAATCTTTTTGCCTTAAAAGACTAATGCCTATTAAAACTGAATAAAAGAGCCCCTGTGAAGTGGGCTCTTTTGTAGTTTTAAGGGATAATTCGTATCTTTGTGTCCGCAAAATTTATTTGATGAAAAACATAAGAAACTTCTGTATCATTGCTCATATCGACCACGGTAAATCTACGCTGGCCGACCGCTTGCTCGAATATACCCAAACCGTAGAAGGAAAAGCCATGCAAGCCCAGGTATTGGACAACATGGATTTGGAACGCGAGCGGGGTATTACCATCAAGAGCCACGCCATACAGATGGAGTATACCTACAAAGACGAAAAATATATACTGAACCTGATTGATACGCCGGGACACGTCGACTTCTCGTACGAAGTATCACGCTCCATTGCCGCTTGCGAAGGCGCTCTATTGATTGTAGATGCCGCACAAGGTATTCAGGCGCAAACCATCTCCAACCTTTATATGGCATTGGAGAACGACCTGGAGATTATCCCCGTAATGAATAAGATAGACCTGCCGCAGGCCATGCCCGAAGAGGTGGAAGACCAGATAGTGGAACTGCTGGGTTGCGATCCTTCGGAGATTATTCGCTCCAGCGGCAAAACAGGCGAAGGAGTGTACGACATCCTCGATGCCGTGGTGGAGAAAGTGCCCGCACCCAAAGGGGACGAATCCGCTCCGCTTCAAGCCTTGATATTCGACTCGGTATTCAATCCTTTCCGCGGCATTATCGCCTACTTTAAGATTGTGAACGGCTCGATACGCAAAGGCGACCTGGTAAAATTCGTAGCCACAGGCAAAGAATACGAAGCCGACGAGGTGGGTATATTAAAGCTGGACATGGTGTCTAAACCCGAGGTGGGTTGCGGTGATGTAGGTTACATCATCTCAGGCATCAAAGCCTCGAAGGAAGTAAAGGTGGGCGATACGATTACGCATGTAAAGCGTCCTTGCGACAAGGCTATCGAAGGCTTTGAAGAAGTGAAGCCCATGGTATTTGCGGGCGTCTATCCCATCGACCCCGAAGACTTCGAGAACCTGCGCTCTTCGCTGGAGAAACTCCAACTCAACGATGCCTCATTGACCTTCCAACCCGAATCGTCTGTAGCACTTGGATTTGGCTTCCGTTGCGGCTTCCTCGGGTTGCTTCACATGGAGATCATACAGGAACGGCTCGACCGCGAATTTAATATGGACGTTATCACTACCGTCCCCAACGTATCGTACAAAGTGTACGACAAGCAAGGCGGATGCAAGGAAGTGCATAACCCTGCCGGCCTGCCCGACCCAACCTTGATAGACCGGATAGAAGAACCTTTTATCCGCGCTTCGGTCATCACCAGCACCTCATATATCGGCCCCATTATGACGCTTTGTCTGGGCAAAAGAGGGCTGTTGGTAAAACAAGACTACATCTCGGGCGACCGCGTAGAGATTATCTACGATATACCCTTGGGCGAAATAGTAATCGACTTCTACGACAAGCTGAAGAGCATCTCGAAAGGTTACGCTTCGTTCGATTATCACATGTATGATTACCGTCCTTCTAAGTTGGTCAAGCTCGACATCCTGCTCAATGGTGAGCCTGTCGACGCCCTATCGACGCTAACTCACTTTGATAATGCCACCTCTTTCGGCCGCCGGATGTGCGAAAAGCTCAAAGAACTCATCCCTCGTCAGCAATTCGACGTGGCTATCCAAGCTGCTATCGGTTCGAAGATCATTGCCCGCGAAACCATCAAGGCCGTGCGCAAAGACGTAACTGCCAAGTGCTACGGCGGCGACATCTCGCGTAAGCGTAAACTCCTCGAAAAACAAAAAGAAGGGAAGAAACGAATGAAGCAGGTGGGTAACGTAGAAGTGCCGCAGAAAGCCTTCCTTGCGGTACTGAAATTAGACTAAATACCTCCTCTAATTGGCTCCGCCGATTCTTTGAATTCCCCTCCTTCGCTAAAAGGTTATGCATCAATCTTCGTCTTTCTCTCATTTGGGTAGAAAGATAAAATCTCCTTGCAAGGCAGTATTCTCTTTTGAGTATGAGACAAGCTGGTTTTGACATACCTTGTAAGCACCGTAGCCCATCTCGTTGAATAACTTGAGGAGTGGGGCTTCGTTCTCTTCCCAAACCTCCACTTGCAGTATGGGGCGATGGCGGGCGATTAACTCTTTCATCTCGGAAAGCACGATAAGCTCGAAGCCTTCTATGTCGCATTTGATGTAGTCGATGCGCTTCAGGTCTTGGAAGAGTAGGGAAGGGGGCATCATCTTGGCCGTGAACTTAAACTCTTGCGTATCCCGGTCGCCGTCGCGTTCGGGGTCGTACACATGGGGGAGGCCCGTACGGTAATAGCCTACCTGAGGTGAAGATACCATCTCTACGTCTTTCTCTTCCGTCCCCAAGGCGTAGGGATAGAGCGTGATATTGGGGTATTTCCCGGCTTTCTCGTTGAATATCTTGTTGTAAACCGTCAGCGGTTCTACGGCCAACACCTTCCCTGTCGAGCCTGTCCACCGGGCAAAGGGGATGGAGTAATAGCCCAGGTTGGCGCCGATGTCGATGATTACGTCGCCGGGCTTGATGAGATTTCGTACATAATAATGACAGGCGTATTCGGGATTGCGTTTGAGCAAGCCCGCCCGGTAAGCGAAGAAGTATCCCCGCTGCATAAGGCGCAAGTAGTTGTCGAACGACAACAGGCGGTACACAACTCGTTTTATCCGGCTCATCCCGTAGGTGAAGTAAGAGACTTTATTGCGCCAGCAGGCGTTTCACCGTTTCGGAGATCATCCGTCCTTCGGCTTTGCCGGCCAATGCTTTGGTAGCAGCGCCCATCACCTTGCCCATGTCTTGCGGCGATGAAGCGCCGGTTTGGGTGATGATTTCCTTCAGGGCGGCTTCCAATTCTTCGCCGGTCATCTGCTTGGGCAAATAGGTTTCTATCACGGCCACTTCGGCCAACTCCTTCTCTGCCAAGTCGGGGCGGTTCTGCTCAGTGTAGATGGATGCACTGTCTTTGCGTTGCTTCACCATACGCTGAAGTATCTTGGTGGCAGCCTCGTCGGTCAGCTCACCATCGGCTCCCTTGGCTGTTTTGGCTTCCAGGAACTCTTTCTTCACTCCCCTCAATGCTTCCAGCCTTATCTTGTCTTTGGCCAGCATGGCTGCTTTAATGTCGTTGCTGATGGTATCAAATAAGTTCATAATTGTTTAATGTTTAGTGTTTAATGTTAAATATTACCTCTCCCCCGCCCTCTCCCAAGGAGAGGGAGCCCCGGAATGTCCCCTCCTTGGGAGGGGATTTAGGGGAGGTGTCTACTCATTAATCAGTTTCTCAAACTCCGATTGTTGCCTGTTGTAAGTAGGATGGCTTATCACGGCATCGATAATATCGTTGTCGTCCAATTGGTCGAGGCTGAAGATGAAAGGCTTGGGACGGGTGCGCTTGCCTACTTTATCGCTGTCATCGCCGTATCGTTCCCGCATCATCCGTTCTTCTTCCATCCTCTTTTCAGCTTCTTCTCTCTCTTTCTTCTGCAATTCCTCCAGGTCTTCCTTGTTATCGATAGCCAGCTTTTCGGGCATACCCGGTACGTGCTCTATCCGGAATCCGGTGGCTAAGATGGTAACCTTTACATTTTCTTCCAATTCGTTTTCAACGGCGGCACCCCAAATCACGTCGATGTTGCTGCCGAAGCGTACCATAAAGTCGTTTATTTCGTTCATCTCGGGCATCTCCAGCGGTACCTGTTCGCTAAAGGAGATGTTGAGCAATATCTTCTGAGCCTTAAATATATCGTTATTATTAAGCAAAGGCGAATGAAGCGCGTTGTGGATGGCCTTGGTCACCCGCTCTTCGCCCGAAGCTTGCCCGCTACTCATGATGGCAACGCCCCCGTCTCTGAGGGTGGTGTTTACGTCGGCAAAGTCGAGGTTTACATGCCCCGGTATGGTGATTATCTCGGCGATGCTCTTGGCGGCAATGGCCAGGGTGTCGTCGGCCTTCTTAAAGGCGTTGAGCATGGTAAGGTCGGAGTAGATGTCGCGTAGCCGCTCGTTGTTGATTACCAGCAGGGCGTCTACCGATTTATTCATCTCTTCCACCCCGTACAGGGCTTTCAATATCTTGGGTCTGCCTTCGAAGAGGAAAGGGATGGTAACGATACCTACCGTAAGTATATCCAGGTCTTTGGCCGCTTTGGCCACGATGGGAGCCGCGCCCGTTCCGGTTCCGCCACCCATACCTGCCGTAATGAAGACCATTTTGGTATCGTTGCCCAGCAGGCGCTGAATATCGTTGATGCTCTCTTGGGCGGCCTTTTTGGCTACTTCGGGTTTATTGCCCGCGCCCAACCCTTCGGTAATCGACCTTCCCAATTGCATTTTCACAGGCACCTCGCTTTTTATCATGGCCTGATAGTCGGTATTGCAAAGCACAAACTCTACATCACGGATGCCTGCGTTGTACATGTGTGTTACGGCATTGCCGCCGCCGCCGCCTACGCCTATAACTTTAATAATAGACGGTCTGCCTTTGGGGAAGTCGAATTTCAGTTCCGGTCTTTCCATGATTCTGTGTTTTGTCTGTTTGTGTTAGTTCTGTTCTCGTTATCTTCCTGCTCTTCTTGTTCATCATCCTCAAAGAGTGACCTCGATATTTTACTTACGCCCTTATTAATGTCTTTCTTAAATTTGCCGAAGATAGAATTCTCTCGTTGAAGTTTCCGTTCTCTCTCTTTCTCTTCTGCTAATCTCTTTCTTTCTTCCTCTCTTTGCTTTCGTTCTGCTCTTTCCCGTTCTCTCATGGCTTCCCTTTCTCTTCGTTCCTCATCCAATCTTTTTCGCTGAGCCTCTTGTGCAGCTATCAAGTCCTGATCTCTGCCGAACAGGTCGCTTCCGCCCGGTTTAGGCGGTTCGGGTTTAGGCTCGGGGGTGGGCTGAACCCTCGGCCTTAGAGGAACATAAGCGTCGGCATCGCTCTTCGAGCAATTGTTTTGCCCCAGCGAAAGCATCCCTATTATGGCCGAACAGGCGGGGTCGCTTGCCAATTCCGACATATTATTGACCAAGGTCTTCTTTGTCGTCCCCTGGCGTACATCCCTGCGGGTCTTCTTTTTCAGCAGTTCCTTCAGGTCGGCCAGGTTAGAGCCTCCTCCGGTTACGATTACCCCGGCCGATAAGCCATGGGCATAGCCCGATTGATTGATCTGCTCGAGTACATTCTCTGCAATCTCATTACAGCGAGCCAGCAATATATTCTCGAAGGTGCCGTAAAAGCCGTCCTCCTTCTCGCCCAAGTCGCCTCCGGTCTTCAACAGTTCGGCCTCCTCTTCGGTCAGGTTCATGTCGCAAAGGTCTTGGGTGATGACATTTCCGCCCAGGGGGATAGTGACTAAGCGGCGCAAAATATTATTTTTGTAAACAGAAACGTAGGTAACGCCGGCGCCCAATTCTACCAGGGCACAGCCTTTGTTTTTCTCGGTCTGCGTAAGCACGGCTTCGGCCGTAGCCAATGGGGTGGGGATGTATCCGGCTACCTTGATGAGTAAGCGCCCTACGCTTTTATCCAAGTTGTCGAGCAAGGCGGGACGAACCAAGATAAGGCGGTAAGTAGCCTCGATGCTCTGGCAGGCTACCCCTACCGGCTTCGCTTCTACTTTGCCGTCGAGCGCGTATTCGGGCGATACAATGTCTAAAACGGCCCAACCTTCGGGCTTATAGGTCTTGCATTCTTCGTACAGCGAGTCGATGATCTCCTTAGTAACTATCTCACCATGTAGTTCTTTCTTTATGCTGTGCGCTTGCGCATGGAGCGATTGCCCGCCTACGCCCACATACACCTTATCCATACGCGGATTAAGTTTCCGGTCTAAGGAAGAGAGCGTAGAGCGCGATTTGGTCATCGTGTCGCTTATATTGTGTACCATGCCGCGCCGTATGCAGTCGTCGGGAGCAGTCTTTTCGGCAGCAAGTATGGATAGCATTCCCTGCTCGTTTTTGCGGGCGGCGATGGCTATTATCTTCGATGTGCCGAGGTCTAAAGCCGCTATGTATTCGTTATCTCTCATATATCGTTTAATGTTCAATGTTTAATGTTTAATCACCTCACCCCCCCGCCCTCTCGCAAGGAGAGGGAGCCTTAAGTCCCCTCCTGGGGAGGGGATTTAGGGGAGGTGTTTATTTCTTAGTACATATTACTCTGTCTTTATACTTCAGGTTGATAACCGAATAGCGGTTCCAGCCTATCTTGTTCAAGCCTTTTTCATAGAAGAGGAGGAGCTTCTCCATATTCTCTTCCCAGTCTTCGGGCTTACCCATTATCACCACGTGATCGCCCCTGCGCAGCGCCACTTCTATATCTTTGTTTTTGGGGATATAGATTTGCTTTATCTCGTCGTTCCATTGTTTATTGGCATGAAGATAGAGCGCCAGCTTGTACAACTCGTTTTTGGCGTACTCCTCGTCTATATACCCCGAGGCCAAGGGTACGTGGGCGGCAAAGTTCTTCGGCGAGGGCATGATCTCTCCTTCGCTATCGAGGTAGAAGTCGCCCGTATCAGACATGATGCGCATAATGGGCGTTCGCTGATACACCCGCAGTTTCACCGTGCCGTCTATCGTTTTGAAGCACTCGGCTTTCCTCACCGCTTTATCTTCCTGCACCAATTTCTCTATCTTGCCGGTATTAATCTCGGCATAGCTCTTATCTATCGGATTAAGTTCGCTCTCCTCAATGGCCTGCCGTATTCCCGCCTCGTCGAAGTAGGGCGTATCGCTTCCCGAGACGACTTCCACCTGTACTTTCCGGCAAAACGTCTTACTCGAGTTCTCCGGATCGACGATGAACAGGGCAAATATCATGTATCCGCCCAGCAAACAGGCTAATATGGTGAGGAGTACTTTCTTAATCATCCAGCTGTTGCTTTATCGGTTCTACCAACAATTCTATATCTCCCGCCCCGGCTATAAGCAGTACATCGGGGGCTATTTGCTTTATTTCGTTCAATAGCTCTTCTTTGCTCAATAAGCGTTTGTCGGCAATAGTTATCTCGCTTAAAATCATCCCCGAGTCTATGCCGGGCATAGGTTCCTCGCGCGCCGGATAGATGGGGATGAGTATCACCTGGTGGGCCAGCGAGAGGGCAGCGGCAAATTCGCGGTAAAAATCCTGCGTTCGCGAGTACAGATGCGGCTGGAATACCACCGTAAGCCTGCGGCCGGGGTATAGCTGTTTCACCGACCTGATGCTCGCTTCCAATTCTTCGGGGTGATGCGCATAATCGTCTATCAGCACCAGTTTGTCGCTTTTTATGTGGAAGTCGAACCGGCGTTTCGGCCCCGCAAAAGTAGCCATGCCGCGCCGAAGTTCCTCGTCGGTCATCCCGTTCAACCAACCTATCGCCATAGCTGCCACGGCGTTTACTACGTTTATCTCTACCGGTACGCCCAGCTTTACGTTTTCTATTACCGAGCTTGGAGTTGCAAAGGTAAAACTAATTTCGCCATTATCAACCTTTATATCATCGGCATAGAAGTCTAAATCTTTATTTTTCTTAATGCCGTAACGGTACACGGTCACCTGGTTGTTGCGGACTTCCAGCTCTGCCGATTGCTCCAGCAGCAGCGCTCCGCCGGGGTTGATGAGCGAGGTGAAATGTGAAAAGGCCTCCTTGTATGCCGCTTCCGAGCCGTAAATATCCAGGTGGTCGGGCGCAACGGAGGTAATCACCGCCATGTAGGGCCTGAGCCAATGGAAAGAACGGTCGTACTCGTCGGCCTCTATCACCGTAAGGTCGCTCTTGGCAGACAGTAGCAGGTTGCTGTCGTAGTTCTTCAAGATGCCGCCCAAGAAGGCGTTGCAGTCCACCGACGATTGTTTAAGCAGGTGGGCAATCATACTCGAGGTGGTGGTCTTGCCGTGGGTTCCGGCCACCGCTATTGCTCTTTCTGTCTTCGTTATTTCGCCCAACAGGCGGGCACGCTTCATGATGGTGAAGCCACGGCTGCGGAAGTAGTTCAGCTCGCTATGATCGTCGGGCACGGCCGGGGTAAGCACCACCAGCGTATGCTCCGGGTCCTTAAATTCCTCCGGGATAAGGTCGATATTATCTTCGTAATGAATAGATGCCCCTTCGCGGTTGAGTTCTTGGGTCAATGCCGACTCTACCCGGTCGTATCCCGCCACCTTCCTGCCCTTGGCCAGGAAATACTGAACCAAGGCCGACATGCCTATGCCGCCCGCACCGATAAAGTAGATACCTCCCTTAAACTCTTTTTTTAACATACAACCCTTAATTTATTGTTAAAACGACAGGGTGGTTTTAACATATTGCCCTATCTGTTAAATTATTAAACCTTATTAAGAGAGAAAAG
>DAIREI010000036.1:0-8667 GCA_036795675.1 Bacteroidales bacterium | reverse complement strand
CATAATAACCAGACTACCGGCAACACATCCTACACCAACGCCAACGCCACCGGCGAAGCAGCAAAAAGAAGCAGAGGAAGAGATAGAAAAATTAAATACAATGTTGCTTGACAAAGGGGATTTTCCTTTCCATCGGTTCCAGGTAGACTGGGTTATGATGCACTATTACAGAGCAATTGGCGATTATGAAAGGTGCTGGGAATTCTATCATATATGCCACGATTATTGTATGGAAAACAACTTGGAAAGCGATATGAGATCGTTACTCCGATTCAAAGCAAACACCTTAAGTATGCTTGGGCAATACGACCAATCTACACAGGCATATGGAGAATTGATGACACATATCGATTCGATAAACCGCGAGCGGTTTATATATGAAATCAATCGGTTGCGTATGGAGTATGAGCTGGACAGAAAAGAAGATGAGATTGAGCATCAAGAAGAAAGATTGAATCTTACCGTACGGTTTGTCATTATATTATCATTGTTGGTTCTGGCATTGATTGCCTTGGCAAATCTTATTCTCAACAGCTTGCGTTCCATACGGAACAAGAACTTTTCTTTGTTTAATCAGATTTCGGAGTTGAATACTACAAAGAAAGAGCTGATGGAGTTTAAAGACATGCTTCAAAGCCGTATCCCGAGCGCTATCAAGAGCGATGAAGACACCCCCGAAGACCGTCTGTTCGATAAGATCGAGAGTTATATGAGGGAGAAAAGCCCATATACTCAAACCGATTACAGACGAAAAGAGTTGATTACCGACATCAACACCAACGAAGTTTACCTGGCTAAAGCCATAAAAAAAAGAACCAATCTCACCGTACATGAATACATCAACCGATGGCGTATGGAATATGCCAAACAGCTATTGCTGGAAAACATGAACCTTACCGTAGAAGCCGTGGCCAACGACTCGGGGTTTGCTTCTATCCGCAACTTCTATCGCCTCTTCAAGGAAGAATACGGGATGTCGCCTGCCGAATTTCGCAATTATGTTGTGGACAACTATAAACCTAAAGCCGAATAGAGTTGTTATAGAATCAAGATCACCAATAACACTAAGCAGATATTTAATGAACACTTTTCATTCCGATTTTTACAGCTTGTCTGTTGAAGAAACAGGCAAAGTACTACAGACCTCCTTATCCGACGGATTAAGCGCCGAAGAGGGTGCGAGGCGTATTGCAGAATACGGCTACAATGAGTTTCAGAAGAAAAAGAAACGGAGCCTGCTTACCAAGTTTTTCGACCAGTTTAAGAGTTTTATGATAATCATACTCCTGATAGCGGCCGCTATTTCGGGAGTTACAGGCTACCTGCAAGGCGAAGGTTTTACCGATGCTATCATCATTCTTCTTATTGTAGTATTGAATGCCGTTATCGGATTGGTACAGGAAAATAAGGCCGAAGATTCGCTGGAAGCCTTGGAGAAAATGTCGGCTCCGCGATGTAAAGTGTTGCGCGACGGCAAAGTATCTACCATCGATTCAAAAGATCTGGTACCCGGCGATATAGTACTGTTGGACACCGGCGATTCAGTCCCGGCCGATCTGAGGTTGATTGAGAGTGTTAATTTGAAGATACAAGAGGCGGCACTTACAGGTGAATCCGTACCATCGGAAAAGAATACCCATATCATCCCACAAGGAGTCCCTTTGGGCGACCGAGCCAATATGGCCTTTTCATCGGGCAGCGTGGTGTACGGACGTGGCAGCGGCATAGTTACCGCTACCGGAATGAGCACCGAAGTAGGCAAGATCGCCGCCATGATACAGGCAACCCCTGATCAGCAAACCCCTTTGCAGAAGAAATTGGACAAGCTGGGCAAGAACCTGGGCGTAGCAGCTTTGGTTATCTGCGGCATTATCTTTCTGGTGGGCGTGTTGTATGGTAATAGCCTACTGAGCATGTTTATGATAGCCGTAAGTTTGGCAGCAGCCGCCATCCCCGAAGGATTACCGGCTGTATCTACCATTGTATTAGCCATTGGTGTACAGAAAATGGCGAAGAACAACGCCATCGTGCGCAACCTGCACTCGGTAGAAACCCTGGGAAGTGTGAACGTAATTTGCTCAGACAAGACAGGAACACTCACTCAGAACAAGATGACGGTTGTTCGCTTGTTTACCGACAATCAAATAGAAGATCCGATGCTGGTGGCCGAACAAGGCAAATTGAGCCAATCGCAACAGCTGCTTATAAAGATTGCCGTAATGGCCAACGATGGGAAACTCACCTTAGAGGGCGATCATTACACTACCATAGGCGACCCCACCGAAACGGCATTGATTGATGTTGCCCTTAAATTCGATATCAACAAGAATGCGCTGGAAACGGAGCATAAACGCTTAGAAGAGATTCCATTCGATTCGGAACGCAAGCTGATGACCACCGTGCACGCTTCGGACGACGGGCAATACGATGTATTTACTAAAGGTGGTTTGGACGAACTGCTTGCCTGCTGCACCCGAATTTACGAGCATGGAGCTGTACGCCATCTGAGTGAAAAAGAGAAGGAACTCATTAAGTCAGCCAATGTGAGTATGGCAGAGAATGCTTTGCGCGTACTGTCCATGGCCTACAAACAGATACCGGCTATTCCTGATAAAAAGGAAATACCGGCCCTCGAATCCGACCTTATTTTTGTCGGGATGATGGGGATGATCGATCCTCCTCGCCCCGAGATAAAAGAGGCGGTGGCTACTTGCCGCGAAGCGGGAATAAAACCGGTGATGATAACGGGCGACCATAAGATAACTGCCGTTGCCATCGCCAAAGAGTTGGACATTATGCAAGAAGGCGATCTGGCCTTAACAGGTGTAGAGGTAGACAAGATGACCGACGCAGAGTTGCGCGAGATAGCGCCACGCACATCGGTTTATGCACGCGTATCGCCCGAAACCAAAGTAAGGATAGTAAAAGCTTTCCAAGCCAATGGCGCCATCGTAGCCATGACGGGCGACGGGGTAAACGACGCCCCGGCATTGAAATTGGCCGATATAGGTGTGGCCATGGGAATAACAGGAACGGATGTATCGAAAGAGGCGGCCGACATTGTGCTTACCGACGATAATTTCTCTACCATAGTAGTATCGGTGAAAGAAGGCCGCCGCATCTACGATAATATCATGAAGGCTATCGAGTTCTTGCTTTCCACCAATATAGGCGAGTTAACCGTACTCTTTATTGCCGTAATGGCCAACTGGGCTACTCCCCTACTTCCCATTCATATTCTTTGGATTAACTTAGTCACCGATTCGCTTCCGGCATTGGCATTAGCTGTCGACCCCGCTACGGATGAGATTATGAAGCGAAAACCTACCGACTCGAAGAAGCCAATCTTGAACAAGAAGTTTGCCAGCCTGGTGTTGCTTCAGGGATTTATGATCGGGCTGCTTGCCCTGGCCGCCTATCAGATTGGGCTTAAAACTACTGTGGATGGTAATGCAGTAGATGTGGCACGGGCCATGTGTTTCTCGGTACTTGCTTTCGCCCAACTGGTTCATGTGTTCAACATACGATCGAATGTGCAGTCGGCACTCAGCAATATGGCATCCAACAAGATGCTGCTGCTGGCTATTGCCGTCTCGGCCGGATTGATGCTTATGGTATTGGAAATTCCTTATTTGCACGATATATTCCATATCGCACATCTCACCACTACGCAATGGCTATGGGTAGTAGGCCTGTCGATAGCACCGCTCCCGATTATTGAGATTGTGAAATTGATAACAAGGAAATTATTCAAGAATAGCAAGGCGTTTTCCCGGGTATAACTGTCAACTGAGTACCCTCAATCCGGTTACATAGCGGGGCTTGTAGTATGATGAACTGCTCAGGTTTTCGATAATAACTCCCCGGTGGCAGGCATGTATAAAGGTGATGTTGTTGCCACCGTTGTTCTCGACTACGATTCCTACATGTCCTACACGGCTCGACTTGGCATTGCGCCCTTTAAAGAAAATAAGGTCGCCCGTGCGGAGTTCCGATTTGTCTATCTTAGTCCCCTGATTGACTTGGGTTACGCATCCTGGACTGAGGTTATAGCCGAATTGTTTGAACACATAGTGGGTAAAGCCCGAGCAGTCGAACGACTTAGGGCCGCGTGTGCCCCTGCGATAAGGGCGCCCCAGGTATTGCTTAGAATATTCGATGATATTGTTGGCCAACTCATCGCCGTATCTAACCTCATCTTCTATCGTAAACCATTCGGGCAAGACATAGCTGGGCAATTGATAAGGATTGATGGAGAGGTCGAACGATTCCCCATACTTCATAATTTCATAATCCTCGAAAGTCATCTCGCCGAAAAGCAAGGGAGTGGAAGGAATTGTATTTATGTTTACTTCGGCTTTCACACTTTTACGACGAATGGTGCCATCGTCTGTAATAGTAAGGTCGGTATTGGGAAAGTCTAATTCGGTGAGCCGTTTTATCTCTTTGGCGGCCGAGTGATTGCTGTCTATCACGGGGCCTCGCTTATCCTTCTGAATAGCAGAGTATATCTGTCCTTTCACAAATCGGCCTTCCCGGTCGGTGAATACTTTTATTATAGGTGCATAGCCATTTGCTCCGCTTATATTGAAATCGCCTGCCGTACAAAAGTTGCCTAAGCTATAGATAATGAAACGATCTTTGTAGAGTTCGCTTGCCCGTACCACGTGAGGCCCGTGTCCGAACACTACGTCGGCTCCGGCATCAATTACGGCATGGGCAAAGGCTTGCACATCACCCCGGTTCTCTCCGAGAAAGTTCTCTGTCTTTTTGGGTACCCGCCGGTGTTTCTGGCCTTCGGCGCCACCGTGGAAGGAGACGATAACGATGTCGCAATCGCGATCTAAGTTCTGAACGATTTGCTTCGCCGCCGGAATATCTTTGATACTTACCGTGCCCCGGTTGGGAGCAAAAGCTACGAAGCCATACTTGATTCCGTCCTTCTCGAAGCGGGTGGTTTCACATACGTCTTTCAAGCCTGCATAATGGATGCCTGCTCCTTTCAGCACTTTTTGCGTATTAGTTCTTCCCGGTTCGCCGAAATCGCTCATATGATTGTTGGCCAAGCTCATCACGTCATAGCCGGCATCTGTCAGGTAATTGACATAGCGGTCGGGCATGCGAAACAAGTAGCAGTACTTTTTGTTCTTGCAAGGCTTGGCATTACCCCCTTTATCTAAAAAGCATCCTTCGAGGTTACCGAAGGTTACATCGGCATCCCGAAGGATATTTTTCACTTCCCTTAATAGTTCTTTGCCGTCTTGAGAAGGCAGTTTTGCTGCGGAGGGATAGTTGGATCCGAGCATAATATCGCCGGTTCCTATGATGGATATAAGTTGTTCTTCGTTCTTGGTATTCTGTGCATTACAGGGCACAACCGCCAGTAATAAAACGAATACCCATAAGAAGTGGGTAACTCTTAATAGTAAGTTGTTCATTCTGTTAAATGCTATTTCAACTCACAAAAGTACAACTCTCCTTTATAAAATGCAAGTATTTACGTAATGTTTAACGTTTAATGTTTAGCGTTTAACGATTATATTCTCCTTCCCAGCGGGATGGAAACGCCCAACATGGCATTCATACCTTTGGCCTTAATTGGGATAAAGTAGCTGTTGACGTGCGGTAGGAAGTAGTCGCTCGACAAAAAGAAATTCAATCCTTTTTTAGGGGCGAAGTGCAAAGCCAACCCTATGGTGTTGAACTTGTTGTACACGAACGAATAGCTAAGTCCGGCTTCGAACCAATCGCAAGGACGATAAGAACCTCCCAACGTAAACTCGGATATGGTATTGATGCCACTGAAGCGGGTCGACGACAAGAAGCCTACAGTCAGTTGGGGCATTACTTCATACTCAACGCCAATGTTCATATTGGTATGCAACGAGGTGGTTTTGCCCTGTTGCGCCTGCTCTTTCAGATCGGTTATTTTCTTCAACTGTTCGGTCATAGCATCTATTTCATCTTCCAGCGAACTCGAATTTTCCAAATCTATAACGTAATCGCCCGTCACCACCATATCGTCAAGGCTCGATGCCAAAATAGTGGAATTGCCTTTGCCCCAGTTGATAAAACCGATGTCGGTAAAGGCCAGCGAAACGGTAAAGCGGTTCAATATATCCGAAACGTCTTCACCAATTCCTCCCAGATTGAATGTGGCTCCCAAGTCGAGGCCTACACCAAAGCCGGCAATGCCGAAGGCATAATCCATATCCACTCCGTCAAATTTTCCTTCATCGTTTTTCTCTACCCTGATATCGAAAGGAGCATATCCTTCGACCACGATGTCTGCGCCTACCGTCCAACGGTCGAGTTGGGCATCCACCATCATTTTGTTCACTCGCACATCGGCCTGGAGGTGCCCCAGAAGCAGTTTCAGTTTTCCACCTACAACCAGCTTGTCATTCAGCAGGGAATGAGAATAGCCTCCGCCAACGTCGATAAAGGCCATGCCGCCCATTTTCACGTCGCTAATGTCGTAAAACGAGGCTTCGTTTTGGGCAATCCCTTTTTTGGCAAATTCGAAAAAAGAGCGGGGTATGCTGGCATTTACATTTACTCGCCCGCTTACGTCGATAAACATGAATCCATTCGTTCCGATGTACTTACCGAATGCCAATACGTTTTCGTTTACATTGGCCGATAGCGTGTTGTTGTCTGTAATATTCTTCAGAAACTGATCGGCCGATACGTCGGGGTGAAGGAAGGTGACTAAGTTGGACCGGCCGGTATCGAAGACCAGGTGATCGAGGTTGAGCGTATTGGTTTGATAGGCCATCGAAGTATTACCCAAGAGGGGAAAGCCCACAAATCCCTGACGCGAGCGGAGGGCGGGATTGAAGTTCTGCTTCTGCGTAGAAGACTTCATGAAATACTCTATGCCGGGTGTTTGTCCGGCGGCAGGAAGTGCCACAAGGCACAGCAAAAGGAGGCAAAACGCCTGTATTGTTTTGTTGTATATTGTTTTCATTGGGATGTTAGTAATAGATAATGTGTTAGTCTAAATCGAACTTAAAACCCGAGGTGCTTTGGAAAGCGATACCCGTTATCTCGATAAAATCGTCTTCGTACAGGCTAAGCGTTTGTCCCGAGTCGTTAATGATTTCAAAGTCGAAACTCATGTGCATGGCCGTTTGCAGGCGATTGATGTCCGATTCTTTTATATGGATGGTAATATTGAGTGTTTGCTGCCCGTTGGTCAATTCCGAAGGCATAATATTCAGGTCAATCTTATCCATATTACTATCCAATATCGATACTTTCGACCGGAGTTTGAATACACCGGTCTCTGCATTCTTGAAATTGACGGAAGCTGTTCCCGACACCTTAAGTTCGCCCGCCTGGAAGAAAATCTTCTCGGCCAGGTCGTCTTTGAACACATTGGTAAGTGTATCGGCCAGATGAAGGTCGAGTCTCGAGAAGCTAAACGGAACCACTACTTTATAGTCGGCATCGATAATCAGTCTATCGTATAAGAAGAAAACGCTTTTATCGCTGATGTTGTCATTATGAATACTGAACTCGCAATCGAGATATGAAGGGATAATCGTGAAAATCGAAGCCAAGTCGGCCTGTACGAATGTAGCCTCTGCGCCGGGATTGATATTAGCAATTACATACGAAGTAGCCCTTGTCTTGCCAATCTCGGGCTTATTGAAGAGGAGCTTATCGCCGGTTGCGTTAAGTAGCGAACGCTCTTCTCCCCAGGAGTTTTGCGTCGATATCCGGTCTACGCCTATGGTAAAGTCGGCGCCCAGATTAGTATTAAGGTTCAAGTAAAGTTGTATATTGCTAAACTCCATCACGTCTTCGGCTGAGAAAGAATTTTCCAACTCTCTCAAGTCATCTATCACGCCGTATGTTTTTTGGTTGAACGAGGCATTGCCATATACGATGTCGGGAGTTACGTTTCGGGTAAAGAAAGTGAGGTCGAAATCGAATTTGCCTGCTTGGGCAGTCAACTGTGTATTGTCTCCACCATAGATGGTTATGGAGTAAACCAGGTCTTGTACGCCGTCTTGATAATCGATAGATTGCAATACGATGCCCGGCAAGGTGATCCGCCCGTTTTCCAAGTCTTTCAGCTTGGCCGATACATTGGCTTTGTTTGTATTATTCCCCACCAACTTAATATTGTCGGGAAACTCTACGTCCAACTCCACGCGCCCTTCCGTTGAACCGGTATCGCTAAATTCCACACCGGTAAAAACAATCTCCGCCACAAAATCGCAAGTGGCAAAATCGACTGCCGTAACCATGATCTCCCAATCTTCGTCGTCGTAGAAAGGCTCGTCGATAGTGTAACTGACGGGATCATTGTCGACTACTTTAATTGTTTCGTTTAATGGCAAAGGTACAGACGCGGCCGATAGTGTATGCGTTATCGTCTCTATCAACACGGGATCTGTTTCGGGCATCTGCGCATCCGGATCTTCAATTTCTATATTGCCATAATACTCCAAGTACAGAACGCCATCGGCGCTCACCTTCAGGTCTGCCTCTAAATCATCGGGGAGAAGAGACTTAATTGTCAATTTCTTAGCATCACCTATCGGCACATTGCCTACGGTGATAACTGCCGTCTTATCCACATTGTCCCAATCATAATCTTTATCAATGCAAGATGTAAAAATAAGAACAAAGAGGATGATTAATAATAAGATGTTG
>DAIREI010000035.1:0-8684 GCA_036795675.1 Bacteroidales bacterium | reverse complement strand
GAATCTTTCTATCCGGTCAGGCCGGATGCATTAGGAGACTCGTTCGATATCTCTAACGACGGCATTGTAGTCGGCTCCATAGGAGGAGAACTCAGCAGCGACGGCAGCTATTGGCACCAAGGGAAGCTGTATGAGATGGAAGATAAAGACGCCTCTATCAGAGCTATCACCCCCGATGGGAAATACATGGCCGGAGGATCTTATAAAGAAGGCGTTAAAGACATGATGCTCCCAACGGTGTGGCACGTTAAAGAAGATTATACCGTAGAAAAAGAAATCTGGGCGCACCCCGAAGATACCCGCCAAGCTATCATCACAGACATCAGCGCAGACGGAACCACAGCCGTTGGCCGCATCAACCTCGAACGGTTTGACGTAGCCTACGTCCCCATCTATTGGCCTTCGAAAACGGAATACGTGCTTTTGGATGAAGAAACTGCCATAGCAGGGGAATTTACCTGCATGAGCGAAAACGGGGAATACGCAGGATTGCGCGCAGGCGGCGCTTACTTTTTCGAGATGGAAACCGGAACACAAACCTCGGTATCGGGCGATATCATAAATGGGATAACCAACAACGGATTCGCAGTTATGGCTTCGGGCAATGCTTTGGGAGGAAGTTCATACGTCTATTCAAAAGCAATCGGCTCCATGTCGTTCAATGCATACGTGAACAAGTATTTAGGCCACCTAGACAGCGAAATGTTTGAGAAAGCAAAGGGTGTGTCGTCGGGTAATACCTTGTTGATGGGCATCAGCCACGACGGCAAAAATCTGGCTATACACCACGAAGACTCGGAAATCGGGTTGATGTGCGCCTACGTGCTCCATCTAGAAGACGGCATAGAAGTGGACGCCAAGCCCCGCCCAACCGGATTGACCACTGCGGTAAACCGCGAAAAACGGAATGAAGTGGAATTGGCCTGGACCGCTCCTAACACGCAAGAAACAATAACAGGATATGAAATCTATGCCGACAATAATCTCAGAACAACCGTATCGGCAACGGATTTGAGTTACACAGACACCAATGTGCCGGCAGGCAGAATCGCTTACACCATAGTCGCCACGTACGACGGCGATATGTCTTCAGCCCATTCTGACCCTGCGGTAGCGATAGTCATCGACAATTATAACATTCCTTTTGCCGACGGGTTTGAATCGGGAAGCATTGAAACAAACTATTGGACTGCGGGAGGTTGGGATACAAGCGTTGTCACCCTCGGCTTTGGCGTTGAACAAACTGTAGGGCTGGGAGTCACAATATCCCGCAAGAACGTAGACTTTTCCGGCACATTGACATCCAAACCCCTCGACGCTACCGGCCTCGACAAAGTTTATCTCTCTTACATGATGTTGGCCAACTACTTCGATTGGCAATCGGAATTATTTACCGACGATACATTTTTTGTAGATGTGAGTACCGACGGCGTAAATTGGACCAATGTGCAATCGTATAAACCCGAGCGATTCAACGACTGGCGCGCCGAAATAGTCGACCTGTCTGATGTGGTGGCAGGCAAACTGTTCAATTTCCGTTTCCGCATAGAAGGAATAAACAAACTACCGAACGACTACAAGATGTGGCTGTTTGACTACATCACCGTCGATACGACCGGCCCGCAGGGGACAACCGTGCCCGGCGACCTTATTTTCGCCATCGAAGAAGATGACGAAATCCTGCGCCTCGGCTGGGAAGACCCCGCCGGCCTCTACGGATTGACTCATTCCAAGACTTTCGCCCGTAAAGCGTTTGGTAACGGAGGGGCAAACATCATAGCGGTACAAGCATTCGACAAAGACGAAATCTCGCTATACCAAGGCATGTCGATCCAGTCGATAACCACAACAATCGGCAACCGACTGGTAGCATCAGCGACTCCGTCTTTCAAGACCGCCGTATTTATCAACGGAGAGCGCGTAGACGCCACCCCGGTAACCAGTTTCGAGTTCGGAAAATCCAACACTTTCTTGCTGGACGAGCCGATACTGATCACTCCTGACATCACCGACCTGAAAGTGGGCATCGAAGTGGTATCGCACCATGCCGATGAATGGCCGCTTACCGCCGACGAATCATATTACGTGGTAAAAGGCAAAGGCGACCTCTACTCGGAAAATGGAGGAACCATTTGGAAGAAACTCTCGGATGTAGTAATCTCCGGAGATCCCTCACGCACTCAATCCAACTGGATAATCGTTGCCAACCTGTCGAAAACAGACAACAATAAAGCTCGCACCCCGTTCATTTTAGGATACAACATCTACAAAGACGACGTGAAGCTGAACACCGATCTCGAGCATGCATCGAACTACACAGCCCCGTTTGCAGAAGGAGTTTACTCCTTGAGAGCCTTCTCTATGGGAACCGAAAAGCTGTCGGCCCAATCGCAAGGTGTAGTAGTTAAGCTGGTATCGATCGATCATGTAGGCGATAAAAGCGCAGTTGCCGTTTACCCCAACCCAGCCAGCGTATACGTGGCTATAGACGGGGAATACAGCAAGGTTACGATCTTCGACATCAAAGGCAATGCCGTATTGGTGTCTAAACCGCAACCACAAATACCGGTGGAACATTTGAGCAGGGGAATCTACGTGATCCAAGTGGAAACACCCAAAGGAATCAGCAGCCATAAATTGATAATAAAGTAGATTAAATCTTTTCATTTTTAATGGATCATGGAAAGCTGTCTGCCACTTGAGGCAGGCAGCTTCTGTTTTAAAGAATAATTGCGTACATTTGCACCCAATTATCCGTTTTCCATGCTTGTAAAACTATTTGAACAAAATCCCGATCCAAAGAAGGTGGAGATGATTGTCGACATTCTTCGCAACGGCGGCGTAATTATCTATCCCACCGATACGGTTTACGCTATGGGTTGCGATGCCCTCAACGTAAGGGCTATTGAACGTATTTGCAAAATAAAGGACATTAATCCGCAAAAGCGCAGTCTCTCTATCATTTGCAACGATCTGAGCAACATAAGCGAATACGCCAAGGTAAACAACAATGTATTCAAGTTGATGAAGAAGAACCTGCCCGGGCCTTTCACCTTCATCCTCAATGCCACTAATAGCCTGCCCAAGATATACAAAAACCGCAAGGAGGTAGGCATTCGCGTTCCCGATAACAACATCGTCCGCACGCTGGTAGAGGAACTCGGCAATCCCATACTCACCACTTCGGTACGCAACAAAGACGATATACTAGAGTACAGTACCGACCCCGAACTGATAGAGGAAGAATACGGCGACGTAGTAGACGCCATTATCGACGGCGGATACGGCGGATTGGAACCTTCAACGGTAGTCAACTGCACAAGCGATGAACCGGAAATCATCCGTCAGGGTAAAGGAGAGCTTATCGAATGAAGGCTTGCAAAATACTATCGTTCATTATCGGCTTATGCTGTTTCTTTCCGGCAACGGCTCAAGAGATTATTCCTCCCCTGGACATCCCACTATACCTGAGCGGTAACTTCGGTGAGTTGCGCTCCAACCATTTCCATTCGGGCATTGACTTCAAAACACAAGGCAAAACCGGCATCCCCGTAAAGGCAGTGAAAGCCGGTTATATCTATCGCGTTGCCGTAAGCCCCTACGGATACGGACGCGCAGTATACATCGACCATCAAGACGGCACTTCGTCGGTATACGGGCACTTAGACCATTTCGCCCCCGCGATAGAACAAGCCGTAACCGACAAGCAATACGAGCAGGAATCGTTTGCCGTAGACCTGCAATTCCCGCCCGAAGAGTTTCCGGTAAAACAAGGCGAAGTATTTGCTTACAGCGGCAACACCGGCCGCTCAGGCGGTCCTCACCTCCACTTCGAACTACGCTATACCGACGGCGACATCCCTTTCGATCCGCTACCTTATTATAAAGACAAAATAAAAGATACGCGCCCGCCCGAAATAAGGGGTATTATGCTCTTCCCCATTGATAACAGCGGGGTAGTGAACGGAAGCACAGAGAATCAAGCCATCTCCTTGGTAAAAGACAAAAGCGGCAAGCAATCGGTCAACAAAAGTATTACGGCTTGGGGCGAGATAGGTGTGGGCATCAAAGCCTACGACAAGATGAGTGAAACGAGTAATATATATGGAGTAAATGAGATTATACTGAAAGTGGACGGCGACACGGTATATCATTCCGTCATGAACAGTTTCTCCTTCGACGATACCCGCTACCTGAACAGCTACATCGACTGGAACGATTGGATAGAGAACAAGTCGTTCTACATGAAATCATTTACCGACCCCGGCAATTACTTGGGATTGAACCGCAGCCTGCACAACGGGGTGATAAACGTTGACGAAGAAAGAAGCTACCGGCTGGAATATGAATTGATAGACGTTTACGGCAACAAAAGCCGGCTCAACTTCAGCATCACGGGGAAAGAAACCGCTATCCCCCACCCTGCCGAAAACGATGTGGTGTTTCATTACAACCGCGCCAATGCGTACACCGACAAAGGGATTGAGCTTAGCATTCCGCGAAGGAATCTCTATACCACCCAATACCCCGAGGTTGATACGGTGTGGGACAGCAAACTCTCGCATTACTCGCCCCTATACCGGATAGGCGAGCGCATCCCGCTGCACGGCTATTGCCCGTTGACCCTTGAGATTACGAACGACACCTACACCGACAAAAACCGTTACGGAGTAGTGTATATCTATCAAAACGACAAAACCTGGCTGGGCGGCGAATACGACAACGGACGCATCCACACCCGCACCCGCGAGTTGGGCGAATTTGTAATCATGACCGACGATAAGCCCCCTGTAATTACTCCGGTAGCCGAGGCCAAATGGACGGCCAACCGCAAGATAGCCTTCAAAATAACCGACAACCTGAGCGGGGTAAAATCGTACAAAGCCACATTCAACGGACGGTTTATCCTGTTTGAGTTCGATGCCAAAACCAACTCCCTTTTCCATGTATTCGGGCAGCGTACCCCTCGCGGCTCCGGCACCCTTGAAGTGACGGTAACAGACGGCGCAGGTAATACTACGGTGGGTACCTATCAGGTTACACTTACCTAAAGCAAGCAAGCGGGGCTATCGCCGAATGTTAATAATTTGCGTATTTCGAGCTTCATGCTTAATTTAGCGCCAAATTACTAATCAGCCAAACCAACTATGAAGAGACTCTCTACCATGGGAGCCGGACTAATATGCCTTGTGCTCTGTCTGTTAGTCCCCCGGCACGCCTTCCCGATAAAACGATTGTACACTACCAATCCCAAGGCTTTTGCCATGGGGAACAGCTATTCGCTCGGCTACGAAATGATTAATCCGGGCGGCTTGTCCTTCGTTGAAAACCCAGGGATTGGGATAGCCGTATTGAACCAATTCCAGATGGCTGAACTGAACACGGCAAGCCTCTACGTTATGTATCCCAATCGTTGGCTCGATGCGGGGTTGAGACAGTCGGCCTACGGATTTGAGGATTACCGCATATTGCAATCGCAGGCCGCGCTATCGAAGAAAATAACGGCCAATCTTTCCCTCGGAGTAAACTTCATTTACAGCAATCAGTCGTCCATAGTAGAGGAGATTGACCAAAACAACCTCTATGCCGACATCGGGTTGCTTTACCTGCCCACCCCTAAATGGGAACTGGCTTTGCTGATAGAGAACGGGCTTCATACCGAAGATAAGAAGCTTACACGATTCAACACCGGCGCATCGTTTAAGGCTTTCGACAACACCCGGCTATCGGCTCAAATTGCTTGGGATTACCTGTACAAATGGAACCTAGCGGCAGGATTGGAGTATGAACTGATCGATTCGTTCATTGTAAGGGGCGGCTATCAAAGTATCGGGAAAAGTCCAACCTTCGGGGTCGGATACACCATTTGGGGGTTTGAGATGAATGCCGGCTTTATGCTGCACTCCACTCTGGGCGTAAGCAGTATGATAGGAATCAATTATCGGTTTGGATTATGAAAGGAGCACTACTCACACTCGTCCTCTTTTGCCTGATGCTTCCCCTCTATCCTCAATCGGGTGATAATACCGAATGGCTGGATTTTATCGAAGAGATGCTTGAAGAAGAAACCCATGCCGAAACCCTTGAATCGCTTTACGAGGAATTGTCTTACTTGGCCGAGCATCCCTTTAATGTCCACACACTTACCCGCAGGGAGTTGGAACGGCTGCCTTTCCTTACGCCCATACAGATTGAGAACCTGTTGTACTATATTTACAAATACGGGCCGATAGTAGACCTCTACGAGTTGAAGAATGTGGAAGACCTTGACTTGCAAACCATCCGCTACCTGCTACCTTTTATTTATATCGGCGATGAAGAAGAAGGGAGAACGCCGATTCGGGCTAAAGATCTATGGAAGAAGAGCAAACAGGAAGTACTGCTGCGAACCAATTTTACGCTTCAGGAGAAAGAAGAGTATAAGAACGGGCAGTACTTGGGTGAGCCTTACTATTTATCGATGCGGTACAATTACAACTATGCCGACCGCTTGCTCTTCGGCTTCACGGCCGAGAAAGACCCCGGCGAAGTGTTGCTAAAACCCAAAGCCGAAGGCTTCGACCATTACGCTTTCAATCTGTCGATAAAGGATATAAAGATGATCGAGATGCTTTCGCTGGGCGATTACCGCCTGTCGTTTGGCGAAGGCCTGGCGTTGAACACCAACTTCTCGATGGGTAAGACATCAGACATTACAACTATTAATCAAGGGCGGGGCGGAATAAAACGACATACCTCCACCTCCGAAAGCAATTACTTTAGGGGAATAGCTGCTACGCTTCGGTTCCGGTCTATCAGGACGACCTTGTTTTACTCGCACAAGAAAGAAGATACCAACGTAGACGGCGACCGGATAAAAACTTTCTTGACAGACGGCTATCATCGTACCGAAAACGAACGGAACAAGAAAGATGCAGCCTCGGTCGACTTGGCCGGCGCCCGCTTGGAGTGGCAGAGTGACCGCTTAGACATCGGGGTGACCGGGGTTTATTATGCCTTTGGAGGAAAGCAGCTCAATCCCGAGGCTCGCGATTACAATCTGTATTACCTTAGGGGGAAAGACCATCTCAATGCCGGCCTGGATTATCGCTACCGCTGGAAGCAATGGATGCTACAGGGCGAAATAGCGGTGGACAAAGCCGGTAAAGCCGCTACCCTACACAATCTCCTGCTCTATCCCCTACCCAACTTAGACCTGATGTTCTCCTTCCGGCATTACGATAAAGCTTACAACGCCCTCTATGGTAAAGCCTTCGGCGAATCGTCGGCCGTGCAGAACGAAACGGGTTTCTATGCCGGACTAAAGTTGCATCCTTTCCGCTATTGGGAGTTGACCGCTTACGCCGACCACTTCCGGTTTCCTTATATTAAATATGGAGTGGATGCGCCCTCGTCGGGTCACGACTACCTGCTGCAACTGCTCTATTTCCCCAAGAAAAATTGGCAAGTCAGCATCCGTTACCGCCATAAGCAGAAAGCCGAAAACATGACCTTGGGCGATCGGAAGGAAGTCTATGTTTTGCCTTACAAGCAACAGCGATGGCGTTTACAACTAGACTATAAACTCAATACCGCCATTAACCTGAAAAGCCAAATCCATTACAATACCTACGAAGATGTGCAGCAAAGGCAGGAAGGCTGGAGCATCACCCAATCGGCCGGTTACGCTACCCCTAAGCTAAGCCTTGATGCCTCTATCGCCTACTTCCATTCGCCCGACTGGAACACCCGTATCAACGTATATGAGAAGAACATACTCTACGCCTTCAGCTTCCCCATGTATTACGGAAAAGGCTTTCGTTACTATCTCAACTTAAAGTGGAAGATTTGCCCGCCGCTCACAATCTACCTTAAAATTGCAGACGAGCTAAAAGAAGAGCGCAAGACCGATATGTATTTGCTGCTGCGGTATAAGTTTTGAAGTCAGTTATCAGTATCATATAAAAAGCAAAAACCCCGAAGTGTGCTATTGCTAACAGGGACAACGAGGTATTACAATGCAAATGTACAACATTATTTCTAACTTTGAAAAAAACAGAACAAATATCTATGAAATATCACGAATATGAAAAGGCATTATCAACACCAAGACTGAGATAGCCTGCAACTATGATAAGAATAAAACCTTGATATTATATTGATACAATATCAAATTGTGTCAAAAGTTTTATGGAGTACTCGGAGTGTTAGAAGTCGTTTTACGAAATGCTATTAATGACCATTTCAAAAGAGAACTATCTGATAATGATTGGATAATTTCTCAAGTCAGCAATGGTTTTTTAACAGCTTCTCAAACCGATATATTTAGAGAAATAAATAAATTGCATCGTATTAATGCTTATTCACAGGACAAATTAGTAGCGTCTTTAAGTTTTGGAACATGGACAATAATGTTCTCAAAGAACTTCTATAAGCAAAGTGGCAAAACATTGTTAAGGATATTTCCAAATAAAAATCGGGGTATGAATCAAAAACAAATATACAATGATCTTGACAAAATCCGATCTTTTCGCAATAGAATAGCACATTACGAACCAATCTGCTTCAATTCACAAAGACAAATTAATATTGATTATGCTGAAGACATATACAAACTAATTGTCCAATACATTGTCTTTTTGGGATATAATCCTAATCAACTTTTATTTGGTGTCGAATCACCAAAATGTATTATTCAAAAAATA
>DAIREI010000034.1:0-8850 GCA_036795675.1 Bacteroidales bacterium | reverse complement strand
CTATTTAATGGCAAATTAACAGTAAAATGTTAAACCGGGGAAAGAAGAATTGTGTGTTTATTTCTTTTTATTTACTTTTGGCGCATCGAAATACTAACACTATCGCACCATGAAACATCTTTGGCTGTTTGCCCTGTGCATTTTATGTACGCTACCGGCTTATGCCCAAAACATTAAGGGAGTTGTAACCAACGAAGACGGCGAGCCTGTTCCCGGGGCGTCTATCTATATCGCCGAAACCATGCAAGGCACAATAACCAATGTCGATGGCGCTTTTCAACTCAATCTTACTTCCGGCACCTATAATATAGAGGTGAAATCGATGGGCTACGAAACGCTGGATATTGTAATCGCAGTAAAAGAGGAACCTATCGAGCAAAACATCGTATTGAAAAGCAAAGATATACAGCTGGCCGAGGTGGAGGTACGTCCCGGCGAAGACCCGGCGTATGCCATTATGCGCGAGGCAATAAAGAAGGCCCCCTATTACCAACAAATCATCAAAAAGGCTACTTTCGAGACCTATACCAAGGGCTCGGGCAAGCTTACCGGCGTGCCTGCCTTGTTTAATATGATGGCCGACAAGGAAGACAAAGAAGAACTGGAAATGTACAAAGACCGCCTATTTCTGCAAGAATCGCTGACCGAAGTAAAGTTTGAAGTCCCCGATAAATACGAAAGAACGGTTATCGCTTTCTCATCCAGCATGCCTTTCAACGACGACCCCGAATCGGCTTTCAGCATCGGTATGATTTCCCTTTATCACCCCGAATGGGGGCACCGTATTTCGCCCCTCAATCCCAAAGCGTTCAGCTATTACCGGTTCCGTTACGAAGGCTACGAAGAAGAAGACGGACAGATAATCAACATCATACGTATCATTCCCAAACTGAAAGACCCTAAGCTGATAGAGGGAATTATCCATATAGCCGACGAAGAATGGAGCATCCGTTTCATCGACTATACCAATAGCAACACGGGCATAGACGGGCATTTTATCCTGAACTTCAACCACATATCAGACGATGTGTATCTGGTTACCAATTACGAATCGAAGCTGGACATCAACCTGCTGGGCATCAAGATGAATGCAGGCTTCCTGTCGTCGGTTCAATACACAGACATCCAACTGAACGACTCGCTTATGATGGCCCGGCAAAACCCGGCCATCAAACCAAAAAAGGAGAAAAAAGAGAAGAAGAGCCTCGAAATTGTGCGCGAAGAGCGGAAGATTGAAGTCGATTCGCTGGCTACCCGGCGCGACTCGCTTTATTGGAACCGGATAAGGAGCATCGCCCTGAACGAGGAAGAGCTAAACAGCTACCAATACCGCGATACGCTGGTGCAGCACCAAGACTCGTTGGACAATGTAATCTATAATCCTAAATTTTCTTTCTTCGACTTGATTATGGGCGGATCAGTAGGGAGTTCTTCTTCGCTGATGTACTTCCGCTACAACGGCATCCTGGGCGGGCTGCTTAAAGAGTACAACTTTGTCGACGGCTGGTGGATGGGGCAATCCTTCGAGTTCGATTTCAAGAAAAGGGGCAACACCGGTTTGGTGATTAAACCCGATATTTATTGGGCAAAGGCACGTAAAGACTTGATATGGGATGTGCATAGCAGCTTCGACTATGCTCCCCGAAGGCTGGGCAACCTCTCGCTCTCGTTTGGCAGCACCACTAAGGACTTTGCCGGGGATGCCGGAATGAACCGCTTCCTCAACGCGGCATTTACCTTCGATGGTGGCCGCAACCATGCCCGCTTATACGAATCGAATTACATCAGCCTGAGCAACACCATCGACATTGCCAACGGCCTGCAACTTACCGTAGGCGGGCAATATGAAAAAGTCAACTTGCTCCAGAACCATACCACCTGGAACCTGTTTGGCGTGAAGAACCAATGGAAACCCAACACGCCCGATTATCCCAATCCACCCCTATCTTATGATAAACGTGCGGGAGTATCGGCCGGATTGGTGTATACGCCCGAATATTACTATCGCATCGTCAGCGGCAAAAAACGCTACCTACATTCGCGTTTCCCCACCTTCAGCCTGCAATACCGCCACGGGTTCAGTCCCGGTTTTATCGAGGGCAACTCACATTATAATCAGTTGGAGTTTGCCGTTACCCAAACCATTACGCTCAGCTATTTCAGCCGGCTCAACTACACGCTGGCGGCCGGGAAGTTCTTCGGCAACAAAGATTTCAACTATATCGATTACAAACATTTCAACACCACCGGCCCCTGGGTGTCGTTCCGCTCGTGGAACGATTCGTACACATTGCTTCCTTATTATACTTTCGCCACCAACAAAGAGTGGGTGCAAGGCTTTATCAATTATAATACCGACTACCTCTTGCTGAAACGCCTGCCTTTCCTTCAAGGGAAAATGTTTACTGAGAGCCTGCAACTCAAGTACCTGTACACGCCAGATAAGCCGCATTACGCCGAGCTGGGTTATGGCGTAAGCCTGCCTTGGAACTTGGGCGCTGCCGGCGTATTTGTCTCTTTCGATAAGTTTAAGTACAATTCCGTAGGCTTCCAATTGGCCATTCCGTTGTTCCAAAAAGCAGCGGGAAGCCGTGAGATTTCCATATCGTTCGGGATGTAATTAATATTTAAAATACTCATCGGTGGGCAGCGCTTCGTTGCCGGTTCCGCCGCGTTTCATGCCCGAGAGAACATGTACGTATTCGTCTATCAATTTATTATTATTATCGATAAACGATTCTATTTTCTGCGTGCTTGCCGCAATAGCAAATCCATTCATTTTGGTGCGCATATCGCGATAAATCTGGTTGAGTTCTTTGCGCAGCGCGGGGTATTTTCCCCGATTCCGTTCGGGCATTCCCTCAATACGGCTGTCCATCATGGTTTTAAACGATTCGTTTTCCGATTCGATAGCAGCAAACGTCCTGCTCCCCGAAACCGAATCGATAAAGCTAAGGTAATCCTTGTCCGGCTCTTTCAGCCGTTCTATCATCTCGGTTACAAACTCGGTTTGCTTATTCATTTCGTAACCCGATATGCCTTCGTAGCCGCTCATTACGTACCACAACTCATTGCCCATGCGGCTCATCTCCGCGTCGGGATTGTTCATAGCCATTTTCACATCGCGGAAAAGCTTACGCAGGTAGGCGTCGCGAATATCGTCTATCTTTTTCAGCTCCCTGGTTTTGGGCAGCCGCGAATTATACACGAGCGAATTGTTCAGCTCGCCAATAATTTCTTTATACCGTGGGTAATACTCCGTTACATGCAGCGCCTCGGGCGTAACCTCCTCTATCATCATCAGATTGCGGTGGTGGAAAGACAAATTTGCTCCGGCAAGCAGCCTTGAAAGATTGAATGAATTAATTTGTTTCATAACAATTTTATTAATTGGTTATACATCATTATTATTCGATACTATTTCTTTCTATTTTGGTTGGATATTTAATGAAATCTAACCGATGAATCCATTCATTTGTTAAAACCCATTTAGATTCTAACCGATGAACTAATTCATTTGTTAAAACCCATTAAGATTCTAATGCGTGAACTAATATTTTGGTTAGAATTGAATTCATTTTGAACGCGTGAACTAATTCATTGCTAAGATTTGAATTTGATTTGATCTCGTGAACCGGTTTTTTCATCCCATTTCATTTAATAAACAAGCAAAGAATAGAAAAAGTTGATAGAATCGCGATAAAAAACAGCAAATTGTCATTCCGCATGAATGGAAACCCGGTAGAAAGCAATGCCATTTCTGCTTCCGGCATGTTGTAGATATGCAACACGAGCCGGTTTTTGTAGCATACCTACGGCATGCCCCGCTTTTCGCTTATTGTTAAATTTGTACGGATTAAATAAGTTCAGATGCTTTGTACTTAACATTTTTTGCCGTATAATCAACACATTAATACAATAATCTGCAATCTTTGCATATAAAAACAAACTTTTTCGTACTTTTGTGGTCTAATGATTATATTGAAGATAAAATGGTGTACCATCATCTTGCGCATATAATCCATGAAAACGCTCGAAAATATGGCGACGAAGAAGCCATAAAGACACGCTTGTCGCCCGGGAACTGGGGTTCTATTTCCTGGAACAGTTTTTCGAGAAAAGTAATGGATGTGGCCGAAGCCTTGTATCGTTCAGGCGCTAACCCCGGCGATAACATAGGAGTTTACTCTCAAAATATGGCCGAATGCCTTTATATCGACTTCGGCGCCTTTGCCAACCGGCTGGTAATGGTTCCTATGTTTGCCACCTCTTCCGTTCCCCAAATCACCTATATTATTAATGAAGCGCAGATTGCTACGCTCTTTGTGGGCGAGCAATGGCAGTACGACAACGCCTATGTGGTGCTGAAAGACAATGCGTTCTTAAAGCAATTGGTGATTATAGACGATAAAGTGGTGAAGGATAAAGACGACGACAGTTCGGTTTATTTCAGCGACTTTTGCCGAGCCGAAAAGAACGACCCCGACGCACAATCGGCCGTTCAGGCGAGGATGAAGGAAGCCAAAGACGACGATCTGGCCCATATCATCTACACGTCGGGCACCACCGGCGAGCCTAAGGGCGTAATGCTTACCCACTTCAACTACATAGAGGTGTGCAAGACCCACGACATACGCCTGAACTATCTTCCCCGTCGTTTCCTCTCGATGTGCTTTTTGCCGATGACGCATATCTTCGAGAAAGCCTGGCTTATTTATTGCTTCCACCGCGGATGCAACGTAGCCATCGGCTTAGACCCCCGCGAGATACAGACCTACCTGAAGGAAGTGCGCCCCGAAGCCATGTGCAGCGTCCCCCGTTTTTGGGAAAAGTTTTACGGCGAAGTGCAGGTAAGGCTGGAATCTTATCCCGCCATTGTACGAAAGCTGTTTAAAGATGCCTTGAAGACCGGCGAAAAGTACGTGCTCGGCTACCGCAACAAGAGCCTCAAGGCTCCCCGGGGCTTGCAGATAAAATTCTCGCTTTACGACAAAACCGTTTACACCATCCTGAAGAAGATAGCGGGCATTGAGAAAGGATTGATATTCCCTACCGCAGGCGCCGCCTTGTCCGACAAAATCAATATCTTCCTTCAATCGCTCAACATCCCCCTCATCTATGGCTACGGCCTTACCGAGACAACCGCCACGGTGAGCTGCTTCCCCCATGTCGACTTCGAGATAGGGACCGTAGGTAAAGTAATGCCCGACACCGAAGTGCGCATCAGCGATATAGGCGAAATTGAAGTCAAGGCCAACAGCGTAATGAAAGGCTATTACAAGAAACCCGAAGCTACCGCCGAAGTCTTCACCGCCGACGGATTCTTCAAGACGGGCGATGCAGGCCGCCTGACCGAAAAGCAAGGGATTATCCTCACCGAGCGGATCAAAGACCTTTATAAAACATCTAACGGGAAATACATCGCACCCCAGCAACTGGAAGGCCGCCTTACCAACGATAAATACATCGAGGGAGCCATCGTTATCGGCGACCAGCGCAAGTATGTTACCGCCCTTATTATCCCTGCCGAGCAAGAGGTGATAGAATACGCACAAAAGAACAACATCCCCTTCGAGTCGGCCGCCGAACTATACAGAGACGCGCTGATTGTAGACCTGTTTAACGAGCGAATAAGAGCCATGCAAGACGAATTCGCCACCTATGAGCAGATAAAACGGATTAGCCTTCTGTCCGAACCCTTTACCATTCAGGCAGGCGAATTGACCAACACATTGAAAATGAGAAGAGCATTTATTGCCGAAAAATACAGAGACATTATCGACAAAATGTATGAATAAGAAGAATTAATAGAAATAAAATCGTAATAATCATGGAAAAGAAGTTTTTAGTTATTATCTTTGCACTGTTGAGTTTTACGCTGGCAAGCGCTCAACAGATTCCTTCGGTAAGTTTAAAGAACGTAGAAGGAAAGACGATTAATACATCAGAATTGAACAACGACGGCAAACCCGTCATTATCAGTTTTTGGGCCACATGGTGCAAGCCGTGTTTACGCGAACTAAATGCAATCCACGAACTCTATGCCGACTGGCAAGACGAAACAGGAGTGAAATTAATTGCCGTATCTACCGACGAAGCTCAAAACATCAACCGGGTTAAGCCGATGGTTGACCGTTTTGGTTGGGAGTATGAAGTATGGCTCGACCCCAACGGCGATTTTAAGCGTGCAATGAATGCCCATACCATGCCTACAGTAATAATAGTCGACGGCAAGGGCAATATAATAGAAACACGCTACGGCTATACCGACGGATCGGAAACACATTTGATAGAAAAAGTAAGAGAATTGATAGATGCAGAGTAGTAAATACTTTTTATTGGCGTTGTTGTTGATAGCGCCGGTAATTACAGCCAACGCACAGATTAACCTGGGAAATGAAACCTACCTCTCGGGTAGTTTCCAGAGTGATAACCTGTTTGAAAAGCACAGGGGTGAGGATCTTGACTTTATGGATAACTCTTACCTCAATCTCAACCTCAACTCGAAGAACCTCTTTGCCGGATTGCGCATCGACTTTACCGAATGGCCACTGCCCGGCTACGAAAATGACTTCAAAGGCTGGGGATTGGGCAATGTCTTCCTTACCTGGAAGTGGAAAAACCTGGAACTGACCGGCGGTAGCATCTACGACCAATTCGGCAGCGGACTCATATTCCGCACCTACGAAGAACGCAGCATGGGGATAGACAACTCGCTGATGGGTGGCCGCATCAAGTACAGCCCCTACAAAGGGATAGACCTGAAATTCCTGGGCGGAGCACAAAAACGCTACTACGACTTCAACAAAGGTTCCGTTTGGGGAGCCGACGCCGAATTCAGCATCGACCAATGGGTACCCAAAATGCAAGACAGCAACACCTACTGGTCTGTAGGCGCCTCGTGGGTAACCAAGCACGAACCCGACGAAGTGATACTCTACTTCGATAATGACCCCGATTATAATTGGTACAAAAGACTGAATCTGCCCGAAAACGTGGGGGCTTTTGATGTTCGCACACGCTTCCAAAAAGGAAACGTGAGCGTATTGGCCGAATATGCCATGAAAGGCAACGACCCTTCGTTTGACAACAGCTACATTTACCACAAGGGGCAGGCTGCTTTGTTGTCTTTCTCCTACTCCAAACGGGGAATGACAGCGCTGGTACAGGCCAAGCGTAGCGACAACATGTCGTTCCGCAGCAAGCGAAGCATGATGCTCACCTCATCGTTTATCAACCATTTGCCCGCTTTCACCCAGCAACATACTTATGCCTTGGCGGCTATTTATCCTTATGCCACCCAGCCCGACGGCGAGTGGGCGTTCCAAGGCGAATTTAGCTACAACTTCAAGCGCAACACGGCTTTGGGCGGAAAATACGGCACAACGGTAAGAGTGAATGCATCACACATCCGCGATATTGAAAGAGACTACAAGCCCAATACTGGCTACAAGGGAAGAGATGAGTACACATCTACATTCTTCGGCTTTGGCGATGAAGTCTTTTATCAAGACATTAATATCGACATCGACAAGAAGATTACTTCAGACTTCAAGTTGAACCTGATGTATATGAATCAGCGCTATAATCCTAAAATAGTAGGGCATAATGAAGGTATGATTACGTCCAATATATTCATTGGCGAAGGGAAGTACAGTATAAATAAAAAGACTACACTTCGGGCAGAAGTGCAGTATCTGCTTGCCAGCGACTACGACGGCGACGAATCTATCCCTGCCCATGACAGAAGCAACCAGGGTGACTGGCTGTTTGGTTTGCTCGAGCTTTCTTTGGCGCCCGGTTGGATGTTTTCCGTTCAAGACAATTACAACCTAGGGTCAATTAAAGAGCATTATTATATGATAACCGGCGTATGGAATTATAAAACCCACCGCATTCAGTTGGGCTACGGCCGCACACGCGCAGGATATGATTGTTCGGGTGGTGTATGCCGCTTAGTTCCCGAAACTCATGGCGTACGTCTGAATTATAATTTTACGTTCTAATTTTATGAGTAGTATGATGAAGATAAAGAATATATGGCTTGCATTCCTTTTAATGTCATTTGTAATGACGTCTTGCGAGACCATTGACGAGAATGACAGGCTGGTTGTGGATGATAAAATACCCGAAAGACCCGAAGTAGAAAGAAAAATCCTCTTAGAGGAATTTACAGGTATATTTTGCAGCAATTGCCCCGAGGCAACTGCCATAGCCCATGATATTCAGAAGAATCTGGGAGATCAGTTAGTAATAGTAAGCCTTCATGCCGGCGACTATGCGCGTCCTTATCAGGGCTTTGATTTGGCTTCCGAAGCTGCGAAATTTTATCATGATTATTTCTATACTGAAAATCAAAGGGCTTATCCGAGTGCCATGTTCAGCAGAGTGAAGAGGGGCAGCTCTTATGTTGAGGCTAATCCTCTTATATGGGAAACACTTGTCAATAATAGATTGCAAGAAGATTTTTTGGATGGGAGAGAGTTTTCTTTCATAATCCGCCCTGAATACTCAGAGGAGGATAATAGCATTGTTGTACGGACTACGATAGAAACCATCGACCCGTTGTCGGGCGTGAAGTTGCAACTCTGGCTTACCGAAAGTAAAATTGAGGGGTTTCAAATTGGAAGTGGGGTTGTTTACCAGGACTATGTGCATAACCATATTCTGCGCGATGCCATCAACGGCTACTGGGGCGATGATATCAGCAGCATCCCCGAAGGTTCTACTTACGAAATGGTTTCTGAAGCATACACGATGAAAGACGATGCTTGGAAACCCGAGAATATGAATGTGGTCGCCTTTATTTATGACGAGAAAACCATGGAGGTATTGGATGTGATTGAAATG
>DAIREI010000033.1:0-8863 GCA_036795675.1 Bacteroidales bacterium | reverse complement strand
AGGGGGTTGGGGGCTAAAAAGGAGGTGAAAAAGGAATAGAATATGAAACGAATAACATACAACAAAATCAAGCTTCTGCCGGCTTTGCTTGCCCTGCTACCGGTGTTTGCGGCAACTGCACAGAACCACTGGACGCCCGACACCGACCCTTTTGAAGACTATATGACCATAACCGGTTATGTGGTAATGAATGGTTTTGAGTTGGAGGGTGAGCGCTACGAAGTGGGTTGCTTTATCGACGATGACTGCCGGGCCTCGTACCGTTTTCAACAGATGCCTTACCAAGGACATAACTACCCTTGTTTCCTCTCTATCTGGGGCAGCGGGGCGGACAACGGTAAGGCCATCACGCTGAAAGTATACGACCACGAAACGCAGAATGAATATGAGATAAACGAGAAGCCGCTTTATCAATACGGCGAAGGGACGGGTGTAGACTTGTATGAGTTTACCATCACCAATGCCCCCTTTTATGAAGTGGTAATAGATCCGACAAGCAACGGGACGGTAGAAACGAATAAGGCACTGGTCTTTGAAGACGAGACGGTGACACTTACTATTACCCCCGCTGAGGGTTACGAATTGGATGTCATCTCGGCTTGTAAAACAGGCGAAACGGCCACCACAGTTACCCTGTCGGGTACGGGCAATACCCGTACTTTCATTATGCCCGGCTATGGGGTAACGATAACGGCTACGTTCAAAAAAACGCAGGCTACGCTGGATAAGGAAGCTGTGGAGGAAGCGAAGGAAGCGATAGAGCTTGCCAATATTTACGTGATGCAGGAAGAAGCGAATACGAAAATCGAAATAGAGACGTGGGTGATAGCGAAAATCAATTCCATATTGTCTGATTTGGGAACCACCCCCACTCCTGCCCCATTCTTGGCGCCCGGCAGAGGCAACACAGTTACCGTAGACGACATTGTGGTGAGTAATTTTGTTGCGGCCGTTGAGGGGGATGAAAACAACCCTGACGGAACCAACGGGGGTTTTATGATTACGGTAAGCCTCAGCAAAGGAGCCAGCAACGATACGGCCACGGTAGAAGGGACGATCATTGCCTCCCCCTATACTCCTTTCGATATTGTAATTGCCGATACGGAAAACGGGACAGTGACTTCCGATAGACTTACCGCAGGAAAAGGGTTGCAAGTAACCTTGACCATTACTCCGGCCGAGGACTATGAATTGGATGCCATCTCGGCCTGTAAGACCGGCGATACGGCTACTACTGTCACCATAGACGGAACCGGCAACACCCGTACTTTTGTTATGCCCGCCCATGAAGTAACCGTATCGGCTACCTTCAAGAAGACACAGGCTGTTTTGGATGAAGAAGCGGTGGCGGCGGCTAAGGAAGCCATTGAGCTGTCTTCTTACAACCTGATGCAGGTAGAGGCGAATGTAGAATCGGCGGTAAGGACTTGGTTGGTAGCCCGGATCAATCCCCTGATTGCCGAATTTGGCATCAGCATTACTTCCAACCAGATTACGATCAGCAACTTCTCGGCAGCCATCGCCGGAACGGAAAGCAATCCTGACGGAACCAACGGCAGCTTTAAATTCAGCGTACCGGTAAAGCGAGGCAATGCCCAAGCCACGGCCTCCAAGTCGGATAATATTATTATCGCCACCTCTTACCTGCCTCCGGTAACCTATCCGGTAACGATAGAGGGCGCTGAAAACGGAACGGTGACTTCCGACAAGGAGGCGGCTGCTGCGGGGGTAACGGTAACGTTAACCATTGCTCCGGCCGAAGGTTATGAATTGGAAGTCATCTCGGCTTACAAAACGGGCGATACAGCCACTGTCATCACCATAAGCGGCAACGGTAACATTCGCACCTTTGTTATGCCTGCCCATGAAGTAACCGTAACGGCTGCTTTCAAGAAGACACAGGCTACGTTGGATAAAGAAGCGGTGGCCGCAGCCAAGGAAATCATCGACGCTATCCCGGCCTCCTATTTTATAATAAAGCAAGAAGAGGGAAACAGCGAACCGGAGGTGAAGCAGTGGTTGGCGGAACAAATCAATCCCCTGATTGAAGAGTTCGGCATCATCCTGAATGCCACCGATATTACGTTCGACTACTTTACGGCGGCCATAGCCGGGACGCAAGCCGACCCCGCAGGCACAGACGGCAACTTCGATTTCACGGTTGCACTTGCCCTGGGAGAAGCCTCAGACTCGACCGGCACCCTTTCGGGAACGATTACGGCAACACCCTACGGCAGCGCCATCGATCAAGTTGAGCAACAAAAGTTGAGAGCCTCTTCTGTAGATGGCGGTATCTTGATAAGAGGTCTTGCCCGCGGAGAAACCCTCCATGTTTATAATGTGCAAGGACAATTGCTCTATCAGGGCATTACCCAAAGCGAAGAACAGTATATTGCCCTCCCGAGCGGGGGTGTATATATTGTAATTACTTCCCACTATAGAATCAAAACACGCTACTGACACGATACGTATTACTTTGCAAGAAGGCTACCCGGAGATTGGGTAGCCTTTTGTAATTAATTTTTGCTTATCTTTGTGCCTTTACTACATCAGAATCTATGAAGATAGCATTGATCGGTTACGGTAAAATGGGGCACGAAATAAAGCAGATGGCCCTTGAACGGGAGCATGAAATCACGGCTGTTATCGATATAGATAATCAGGTAGACTTCGATTCGCAGGCTTTCCTTTCGGCCGACGTGGCTATTGAGTTTACCCGGCCGGAGACGGCTTATGCCAATTACCTGAAATGCTTCGAAAAGAATATGCCCGTAGTAGCCGGCACAACCGGCTGGCTGCAACACCTTAACGAGGTGAAAGCCTACTGCATGAACCGGGGGCAGACCTTCTTCTATGCCTCCAATTACAGCATAGGCGTAAATATTTTCTTTGCCCTTAACAAATATTTAGCCCGGATAATGAATAAATATCCCGGGTACTACGTTAGTATGGAAGAGAGACACCACGTGCATAAGTTGGATTCGCCTAGCGGTACGGCTATCTCGCTGGCGGAAGATATTGTCGCTAATGTAGACCGCATCGATACCTTGCCCATCAACTCCATAAGGGAGGGCGAAGTACCGGGCACGCACGAGGTGGTTTATGAGTCGGAAGCCGATATAATCACTATCCGGCACGATGCCAAAAGTCGTAAAGGCTTTGCCTTGGGTGCAGTGATGGCAGCCGAATTTATAAAAGAGAAGAAAGGCTTCTTTACGATGGACGACATGCTCGATTTTAATTAATGAATACCTATATATACAATGACTGACAAAAAACAAAATAAACCTTCGCGCGGCACAGTAGCCGAACGTATCGCCCATGCCAGACGTTCGCAATGGATAAAATTCGGGATAGTGGCGCTGCTTTACCTGCTGTTTGTTATCTGGGACAATAATTACTGGCTATTATTGGGATTACTCCTGATATTCGATATCTATATCTCCAAAGTAGTGAACTGGGGAGCCTGGAAGCAATCGAACAACAAAACCTTGCGTACTATCGCCGATTGGGCCGATGCCATAGTATTTGCCCTGATAGCCGTTTACTTTATCAATATCTTTATCTTTCAGAATTATAAGATTCCATCTTCTTCGCTCGAGAAGACATTGCTGGTGGGCGACTACCTCTTTGTAAGCAAAGTGGCCTATGGCCCTCGCGTGCCCAATACGCCGCTGGCCTTCCCGCTTACACATCATACCTTGCCGATATTCAATACCAAATCGTACAGAGATTGGCCCCATTGGGAATACAAACGCCTGAAAGGCCTACGTAATGTGGAGCGCGACGATATTGTGGTCTTTAATTTTCCCGCCGGCGATACCGTGGCGCTGAATGCCCAGAATGCCGATTATCATGCCTTGGTAGAGGCTTACGGTTGGCAAGAAGTGAATACCAACAAGCGCAAATACGGCAATATAGTGTACCGCCCGGTCGACCGCCGCGAAAACTATGTGAAGCGCTGCGTGGGACTGCCCGGAGAAAACCTGCATATTATCAATAATAAGGTTTATATTAATGGAGAGGAATTGCCTTTCCCGAAGCGTGCACAACTTAACTATTTTGTAGAAACAGCAGGAGGAAATTTTACCGAAAAACAATTCCGCGAGTTGGAAATATCCAAAGAAGACAGAAGAATAGCAAAAGCCCCGGGTTACAGCAATCCCGTTTATCTCTTGCCCCTGACTCAGGAAGCACACGACAAGATAATAGAGCGCAAATGGGGAACTATAATTCAGGTTGAAAGAGAAAATCCGGAATACGCGATGTACTATCCTTACGGGAATAGCTATGGATGGACGCGCGACAACTACGGCCCGGTATGGATTCCGAAAAAAGGAGAGACCATAGTATTGGATAAGAAGAATATAGAAATGTATTCGCGCTGTATTGTCAACTACGAAGGAAACTCACTGCGCACCAACGGCGATAAGGTCTACCTGAACGGAAACCCGGCAAACAGCTACACCTTCAAATACGACTACTACTTTATGATGGGCGATAACCGCCACAACTCGGCCGATTCTCGTTCGTGGGGATTCGTACCTGAAGACCACGTGGTAGGGCAACCCATTCTTATCTGGATGTCGGCCGACCCTGACCGCGGCCTGTTTGACGGAGGAATACGCTGGAACCGCATATTCCGCTTTGTGAAGAATCAGTGATCTGTTTGTCATCGGCCTACCTGGCTCCCATAGAATACTATCGCTTGCTTTGTTCGGGCGAGGAGATTGTGATTGAGGCTTACGACCACTATGTGAAGCAGAGCTATCGCAATCGTTGCCGCATTGCGACAGCCAACGGGGTGCAAACCTTGAGCATCCCGATAGAGAAGCCGGCTTCGCCCAAGAGCTATACCAAAGACATACGCATAGCCGAGCACGGCAATTGGCAGCATCTGCATTGGCACGCCATTGTATCGGCCTACAACTCCACACCTTTTTTTGAGTTCCTCGAAGACGACTTCCGCCCTTTCTACGAAAAGCAATACGACTTCCTTATCGACTTCAACGAAGAACTGCGGCAGCTAATTTGCGGGATACTCGATATACAGGTTCGCATATCTTGCTCTACCTGTTACAAAACCGATTTTGCCGCTGGAGAGATTGACTTGCGTGATGCCATCCATCCCAAAAAGGAACCCTTAAGCCAAGACTTTAAGCCCTATTATCAGGTTTTCGACACCCGCTATGGCTTTCAACCCAACCTTAGCATCATCGATTTGCTATTCAATATGGGAACGGAAGCACTACTCTATTTGGAGGAGTTAACATAGATTATTAACTCTCATTCCTCATGTTTCGCAAAAAATTGTTTACTTTGCACGCTAATAGTCAATTCAGTTTATAATATGGCGCAACAAGAAGATGCTTTTAAGAAATTAGTTTCTCATTGTAAAGAGTATGGTTTCGTGTTTCCCTCGTCTGAAATCTATGATGGCCTGGGGGCTGTCTATGATTACGGACAGAATGGGGTGGAACTGAAAAATAATATCAAACAGTATTGGTGGGAGAGCATGACCCTGCTCAACGAAAACGTGGTGGGCATTGATTCTGCCATCTTTATGCATCCCACTATTTGGAAGGCGTCGGGGCATGTGGATGCTTTCAACGACCCCTTGATTGATAATAAGGATTCGAAGAAGCGTTATCGTGCCGATGTGCTGATAGAAGACCATCTGGCGAAATACGACGACAAGATAAATAAGGAAGTGGAGAAAGCGGCCAAGCGATTCGGCGAATCGTTTGATGAGGCCATGTTCCGCCAAACTAATCCTCGTGTGTTGGAGAATCAAAAAAAGAAAGACGCAATACATGAACGCTTTGCCACGGCATTGAACGATAACGACCTGAACGAACTGCGACAGATTATCGTCGATTGCGAGATTGTTTGCCCCGTATCGGGCAGTAAGAATTGGACGGATGTGCGGCAGTTCAACCTGATGTTCTCTACCGAGATGGGTTCCACAGCCGACGGCGCCATGAAGATTTACCTCCGCCCCGAAACGGCTCAGGGGATATTCGTCAACTTCCTCAACGTACAGAAGAGCGGTCGCATGAAAATCCCCTTCGGCATCGCGCAGATAGGGAAAGCTTTCCGTAACGAGATAGTGGCACGCCAATTTGTATTCCGTATGCGCGAATTCGAACAAATGGAAATGCAATTCTTTGTCCGCCCGGGCGAAGAGCTGAAATGGTTCGACCAATGGAAAGACACCCGTATGCGCTGGCATAAGGCTTTGGGTTTGGGCGACAAGAAATACCGCTTTCACGACCACGACAAGCTGGCCCACTACGCCAATGCCGCCACCGACATCGAGTTTGAGATGCCCTTCGGCTTCAAGGAGGTAGAGGGAATACACTCGCGAACCGATTTCGACCTATCGAGCCATGAAAAGCATTCGGGCAAAAAACTCCAGTACTTCGACCCCGAATTGGGCGAATCTTACACCCCTTATGTGGTGGAGACCTCCATCGGCGTAGACCGTATGTTCTTGAGCATCCTTGCTGGTTCGTACGAAGAAGAAAAATTGGAGAATGGCGAAACCCGCGTGGTGCTGAAGTTACCCGCTGCGCTTGCCCCCGTGAAGCTGGCTGTTTTGCCCTTGGTGAAGAAAGACGGGTTGGCCGAGAAAGCCCGCGAGATAATGGACAAGCTAAAGTTTGAATTCCATTGCCAATACGACGAGAAAGACTCTATCGGCAAGCGCTACCGTCGCCAAGACGCCATAGGTACGCCCTATTGCATTACGGTAGACCACGATTCGCTCAACGACAACTGCGTAACCATCCGTTACCGCGATACCATGGAGCAGGAGCGTGTACCCATTGCCGACTTGGAAAGCATTATTGCCGATAAAGTAAACATGAAGAATTTATTAAAACAGATATAATATGACAACCCTAAAGAAAACACTGATAGCTCTATTGAGCATAACAATAGTTGTCTTTTCGTTCACAGCTTGTAATGACGATAATAACAACGACGATAGCGAATGGCGGGATACTAATGAGGAGTTTTACAACAAGCTGGCTGATAACAAGGAATATCAGATTGTATCGTTGCCCGGAGCACCCGATGCTGTTTATTATAAAGTAATTAAATCGGGCGATCCTTCGGGAATCAAGCCTTATTATACAAGTAAAGTTAAGGTGTTGTATTATGGTTATCTGTACGACGGTACTACATTCGACTCCGGTACCAAAAGAGACGAAGACCTGTACGATCAAGACCCCGAAAACTATTCGCCCCCTACGCCTTACACCTTTACGATAAATGGGCTGGTTGAAGGGTTCGGTATAGCCTTGCAAAATATGGTGCCCGGCGACCGTTGGGCTTTGTGGATACCCTGGCCGTTGGGCTATGGCTCTGTCGTCAACGGTACGATACCTTCCTATTCCACCCTCGGGTTCGAAGTGGAACTGGTAGAAGTGACCAAATTATAATCTAAATTGATAAAAGAATAATTGCCATGAAAAAAGGAATCGTATTTACATTAATAAGCGCAGTAATGATGACGGCTTGTACGGAACAAAATAAACAAAGTGATGAGCCTGTTATCGGGAAGGCTGAGATTGTAGTGGCAGACGGCATAATGACTCCTGAAGCCCTTCATTTGTTTGGACAGGTGAGTGGCGGCGCCATTTCTCCCGACGGGAAGCAGGTTGTGTACGGTGTTTCTTACGGAGATATTGAGCTGAACAAGCGCAACCGCGAGTTATTTGTTGTGAATCACGACGGTACCGAACGCCAACAAATTACGCATTCGGCCAAAGGCGAAAGCGGAGAAAAATGGATTAAAGACGGAAAGAAGATAGCCTTCATCTACGAAGGACAACTGTGGGAAATGAACCCCGACGGTAGTAAGCGCACCAAACTGAGCGATTACGAACCGGGAATAGAAGGTTTCAAATTCTCGCCCGACGAGAGCAAAGTGCTTTTCATCTCGCAGGTAAAAACATACAAACCCAGCTCGGAGCGCTACCCCGACCTGAATAAAACCAGCGGCATCATTTATGACGAACTGATGTACAAGCATTGGGACGAATGGGTAACTACCGCGCCCCATCCTTTCATCGCCGACTTCGATGGTAAGGCATTAAGCAACATCGTTGATATTATGGAAGGCGAACCCTACGAAGCGCCGCTGAAACCCTTTGCCGACATCGCCGACCTCGATTGGCACCCCAACGGCAAACAGGTGGTCTACGTGTCGAAGAAGATGACGGGCAAAGCCTACACCGAATCGACCAACTCGGATATTTACCTCTACGACCTCGAAACCAAAAAGACAGAGAACCTCACCGAAGGGATGATGGGTTATGATACCCATCCGCGATTTAACGCTACCGGCTCTCATCTGGCATGGCTTAGTATGGAGCGCGATGGCTATGAAGCCGACCGCATCCGTCTCTTTGTGATGGATATGGATTCGCGCATCAAGGAAGAGTGGACGAAAGAATGGGACAACAATGTAGACGATTTCTGTTGGGGGGTAGGAAATAATGTCACCCTATTCTTTGTCTCGAATGTGCAAGGCACCTCTCAACTCTTCTCTTTCTATTGGGCAGATGATATAATGCATACCGAACAGCTAACTAAGGGAGATTGGGACTATGCCGGCATCTCCTATTTCCCCACTACCCGGATTGATGCCGAAAAGAATGAGTATAGAGAAGGCTATCTGCTTAGCACCCGCCGTTCACTGAGCTGTCCACCCGAAGTGTATGCTGTTACAGAGAAAGACAATGAACAAATCAACCTCTCGGAAGAGAACACCGAAATGCTTAAACAAATAAGAATGGGCAAGGTGGAAGAACGCTGGATAAAAACTACTTTAGACGAAGATATGCTTACTTGGATT
>DAIREI010000032.1:0-8885 GCA_036795675.1 Bacteroidales bacterium | reverse complement strand
TAATTTATTTAAGTTTAACAAGTAATGCAGGGAGCAAAGTTAGAATAAATAATTTTGAGAAACAAGGCGCTTTTCTTAATTATTTTCGCTACATTTGTCTCATCCTACTGATCGCTGAAAAGCACAGCATCGAACACTGTTTACTGATAACTGATAACTGACTTTATAAAGGCAACCCGTCTCCCTTTATAAAGGCAACCCATCTGACTTTATAAAGTCAGCACCTTTCACATTATAAAGGCAACAACTTCCAAGCCTATTGCCGATGGCTTGCAAGCCTATCGGCGACGGCATTGATGTCTATTAATCAGACGAAAGATCCCTTAAGAAATCATGCAGGTTGTCCCCCTCGCCAAGGCCCAACTTCTTTTTCAGGCGGTAGGTGCTTGCTCTTACGTATTCGGGGGAAATGTTTAGCACCTGCGCAATCTGCTTGCCCGGCATCCCGATGCGAAGATAGGCGCACAGGCGCAGGTTGCCTTCCGTAAGGCGGGGGCAGTGCTTTTTGAGTTTTTCGAAGAAGTGTGGATGCACTTTGTGGAAATGCAACACAAAGTTCTCCCAGCCGTGATCGGTGATGAGGTTGCTTTTCACGATTTGTTCAATCTGCTCTATCTCTTTTATTCCCTTACAGCTGCCGGGGAGGTGCTTGATGTGCGCATCAATTTGTTGAAAGATGGCTTTCTTCTCCGAAATCAGCAGGGTGTGGGAAGAGAGTTCCCTCACTTGCGACTCTATCTTCTCTTTTTGCAGCCGCTTAATCTTCTTTTCCTGAGCCAGCAATTTTGTCAGCTCTTTGTTCTCTGCCTCTTTAACGAGAATCTGCTGGCGCTTTTTTTGGTGGAAGGCAATCACTATAAACACAATGATGGCAATGATGCCGAGCGAGGATATGATGGCGATGATAAACCTGCGATTCTTCAAAGCGATCTCTTGCTCGGCTATAACCAGCTTGTTTTGCGAAGATTCCAGGTATACGGAGATATAGGCTTGATAAGCTTCGATGGTTTTGGAGTTGAGCAGCAGCTTTTCGCGCAGTTCATCATATTCGGCAAGATAGAAGTAAGCGCTATCTATGTTGCCTAATTCTTTGTGTATATTGGATATCAGATAAAGTGTGCGCGAAATCTGCTCTATATTGTTGTTCTTCTCGGCGGTTTCTTTTGCGACAGATACATGCTTGATGGCTTGAGCGAAATCTTCGTGGAGGATATCAATCCAGCCAAGGTTAAGATACAGCCCAAAAGTGAGCACATCGTTGTCCATCTCGTAATCGTCGATGCATGTTTTACATTTTTCATAATAGGCAAATCCTTTTTCTTCATTGCCTTCATTATAATATAGCGAACCTAAGTTGAAATAAATACTCACCAATATGCCTATGTCATCATGCAACTCCTGCGTTGCCGCCAGTTTTTCCAAAGAATCTAAGGCCGCGCTCTTCTCATCATCTGTGGCGGTCACGGCCGTATTGGTATATAAGGCAATGAAAGCCGAGTAATAGTCTCTTTGCGAAGGCGAAGAAAAGGCAAGTGCTTGTCGGTGGTAGTTTATCGCCATTTTCTCGTTCCCGGTTTTCTCGCCTATCGTGCCGAGAAGGTAAAATATCTTGCTGGTAAAACGGTTGTTGCCGATGGCCTGAAACTTCTCCACAGCTTGAAGTGCCATAGTGAAAGCTTGTGCGAAATTTCCATCGGTGATATAATACATGGCAAGAACATAGTGCAACAGTGCATTTTCAGATGGACATGCGTTTTCATTCAACTGCTCGATGAGTGTGAGGCATTGCGATTGCAAAGAAGCATCGCGAACACCCTGCAGATACTTTATCCTGCCCTCCCAGAATAGCATTTCCGTTGCAAGAGCCATATCATTAGGATAAGCATCGGCAATGGCCTGCAGCTCCGCTACCAGCTCTTGTGCCTTCCCGGCATGGACGAACGAGTAGTATTCCAGTTCGTGCGAAATGGAGTCGAACTTTTGATGTTCGGCAGTAGAAGACATCGCGGGCGTCGATAATATGGAGAATAGGAAGACGATAGCGATGGCAGCACGCATTGGGCGTTTTGCTTTCATCTGCTTGCCGGCAATCAAGCCGGATAGACAACTTTGTTTGATGTTTTCCATGTAATTAAGTACAGATTTGAATGACAAATATAGGCATTTTCCTATGTATATGCTATACGAAATGGTAATAAATTGATTGTTAATGAAATGATAATGGCTGATGATCACATTTTGTCTACATTAAAAATTTGGATATGCCATTATACTGCTCTACTTTTACGCTCTGTTTGTGACCAAGTAGACAATTATGAATTCAAACTTAATAAAACGAATAGTATGAAGAAAAGATTTACCCTTTTAGTGTGGCTGCTTGCAGGCCTGCTGTTTGCGAACTTCGCTTATGCTCAAGATTTGCTGAACGAATCATTCACTGATGAATCGTTTCCGCCTGCCGACTGGACGGTAGTGGAAGTAAACAATCCTGTCAACTCAACCGAAATCGTCGTACCCATGGGCTGGGAACACAGCTCGGCTCTCCAACCCAGGTATGACGTTGTCAATCCCGCAAACTTCGGCGATGGAGCTTTTGCCGTATTCGATGGATATAATATTGTAAGTGGAGAGCAAAGCATGCTCATCACTCCAGAAGTGACGCCGACCAACGATGCTTATATTTTGGCCTTCGACATCATGGAGGTTATGCTTAATCAGTATAATATCAAGACCGGCTTGAAGCTTTTTGTTGAATATTCAACCGATGGGGAAAGCTGGACTACGAGCGAAGAAAACGTTTTAGCCTCCATACCGGGCTACAATACCACAGCCACGTCGCGCACCCCGGTTCCTTACACGCTTAGTCTGTCGGACTATATCGGCGAAACCATTAGCATCAGATTCAGAGCAGTAAGCGACAGAGGCGCTTTTGCACTCTTTTTGGACAATGTGCGTTTCAACGCCACATCAGAAAACCCCGTATTCATCGGAGCAGAACAGGTTGATTTCGGAACCACCTACAATATTGCGCCTCCTTATCAGAAGACATACGAGATAGTAAACAACGGCAAAGCAAACTTGACCCTGAGCCTTGCATCTGCTTCCCAAGACATTACAGTGACAGGATTGCCAGCCACAGTGGGCTTTCTGCAAAAGCATACGATTACCGTGACATTTAATCCTACTGGTCTTTCAGGCAATTACAATGGGCAGATTGTTCTTTCCACCAATGATGCCGACAATGATGAAGTGACGGTGGCCGTTACTTCTTCTGTTGTAAATGGCGTGGTTTCGGGTTATATCTCCGAAGACTTTGAAGATGTATCAAACAGACCTGCCAACTGGACAGGGACGATGAGCGTGATGAACTCGGGCGGCATAGGCAACAGCAAGCGGTTTACCGCCGGTCTCATGCATATGGCTCCACGCCAGGGATGGATGCAGACCAACTTTATCGAGATGGGTAGCAATCCCATCCTATCGTTCTACTTCAGGGCGTTGAACCAGGTGGCTTACCCACAGGTAGAAGCTTCGCCCGATGTGTTTGGCATGTATGTCTACATCTCCGACGACTACGGCAGCACCTGGAACTCGGTCTATACCATGGGTCCGGGAGAGCATGAAAGGTCACTCGATTACAAGCTTTTCGACATAGACGTGAGCGCATACGCCAATCAGATGGTGATGCTTCAGGTACGCTTTGAAATATCGGGGAACGACTTAGCAGTCATATATACCGACATGGATGATCTGAAGTTTGGGACGCCTCCTTCCAAAGACTTGGCCGCTATCAACCTGTCAGGCAGCAACAACATTTTCGAAGGAGAAAGCAATCGCTATACCGTTACGGTTAAGAATGCGGGCAGCGAGGCGCAAAGCAACTACTCGGTGAAGCTGATGAGGGAAGATGGCACAGAGCTGGTTTCAGTAGCAGGCACTGCCATTGCGCCCAACGAAGAAAAGCAGTTTGAGCTGGATTGGGTGTCCGATTTCAGAGGGATAACCACCATCTACGGGCAAGTGGTGCTGGCTGACGATGCAACGCCGAAAAACGACAAAACCAGCGATTTCACCGTAAATATCCTGCCTCAGGGCACCATTACGCAAAGCATAGGCGATGGCAATTCATCTATCCAACTCCCCTACAATTTCACATGGAACACAAGCTTGATACAGTCTATATATCCAGCCAAAGAGATGGGAGCCAACGGGGGGACGATAGAGGGGATTATGTATAAGACCAACTTCGATGCCGCGCTGACCAACAAGAACATCCAGATATGGATAGGGGAAACGGATAAGAGCAATCTGTCTGACGACTGGGTCGACCCGGCAACGATGACCAAAGTATTCGACGGCAATCTGAACTTCTCCAATGTTTCCGGGGCAGACCTGACCATCATGTTTGACGAACCTTATAACTACAATGGGGGCAACATCGTCATCCACTCCTTCAAGCCCTATGACGGTTTCTTTTGGAACAAGAACTTTATCGGGACATTGCACTCTGCCGAAGCGCGCTCCAGGACGCTGTTGGTCGACGGCCGGGAGATAGATCCGCTCGACCCCGCCGGCAGCGGCAATAGCAGCATGAACTTTACCTATCCAAACATCACGATGCTGATCGGCACCAATGGGATGGGAATGCTGGAAGGCATCGTCACCGACGGCACAGACCCGGTGGAAGGCGTGCAACTTCAGATTTCGGGAACAGAGGTTGCCTCATCTACGGATGCCGCGGGGAGCTACAGCTTTGCGCTTACGCCCGGCACTTACGAAATAGAGACCAGCAAGTTTGGTTTCTACGACCAAACCATTTCCAATATAACCATCCAAGAAAACGCAACGAAGATTCAAGACATCGCCTTAACGCCCATCCCGCAATACACGGTGAAAGGGAAAGTGATACGGAGCGACAACGGCGAAGAAATAGCGGGCGCATCCATAAGCTTTACCGGCTACAATAGCTATACGGCTGTTTCCGATGAAAACGGCGAATATGAAATAGCAGGGATATATGGAAACGATGAGATTGTCTATAATGTCAGGGTCACTGCCAGCGATTATGAAGACTATAACAACACGCTCTCCGTTAAGAACAATATGTCTAATACCAATTTCTCACTTAATGAGACACCGCACCCAGTTGTCTTCCTTGAAGCTTCCATCACCGAATCTGACGAAGCCTTGATTACGTGGGAGGCTCCCGGCACGGTTCGCCCTGCCGAGTTCAGGCATGATTCGGGCTCCCAAGGCGGTTTCCTGGGGTTGCAGTATGGAACCAACAACTCCATCATGGGTTCGGTGTTCAAGGCCAACGCCGAAGTGGAAGAAGTATCGTGGTACACGGTTGATGAAGAAGGAAGCGGAGGGCCCCACAGCACAATCAATGTCTTTATCTTCGACTTGACTGCCGACGGCCTGCCGTATAACCGGGTGCTCTACTCAGCCATGAATATTCCCAACACCGATAATGAATGGACTACACACGTCCTTCCTACCCCGGTGTCGGCGCCCAATGGCTTTATGGTGGCGGTGAGCTACAACGGATTTCTCGGAATCGGAACAACCGAGCCGACAGATGATTATCCTTTCGAATTCAATACCTACTTCTTCTCTCAGACTTACTATTACGGCCAGTTTACCGCATTTGAGAACAACTCCGCTGCACCGATAAATTCCGTGTTGATGATCCGCGCGGCGGGCAACTTGTTTGATGCCCAAAAGTCAACGCCTGCTGAATTTGGCCCATCTGAGGACACAAGAGCGTTGGAACGCTACACCGTCTACAGGCTTCTCGACGGAGAGGAAGAATCGGAGTGGACGGAACTGGACAGCACCGCGGCCACTGAGTATACCGACAGCGATTGGGACACCTTGGAAAGAGGAGTGTATCGTTACGCGGTGAAGGTTAACTACTCCTACCTCACTTCAGAGGCGAAGCTGAGCAATGCGCTGGCAAACGATATGACAGTGCCCTATACGGTAAACATAACGACAAACACCGGAGCGCCTGTGGTCGGAACTGTCATCTCGCTGAAAAATCAAAATGGGGATCCGGAGCATGCCTATACACTGACCGCCGAAGATTCGGCAGTGGTATTTCCCGCCGTGCGCCTTGGCGCCTACACCATCATGGCGTTGTTGCCCGGGTTTGATGCCTACATCGTGAGCGACATTGTGATAGAAGAAGAATCCTCCATCGACATACAGCTTATCGAAGCCGGATTGCCCGTTGTGAGCCCCTTGGCCGAAATAAACGAAGCAGGGCAAGCCGTAGTTTCCTGGGGAGAACCCGTTGCAGCTGTCGCTATGGAGTTCAGGCACGATTCGGGCATAAAAAGCGGTAGCTTGGGCTTCTATGCGGGTTATGCCAATTCCGTAATGGGGTCTGTGCACCGGGTGGCGGCGGTTGTCGATGAAATATCGTGGATGACTTCGGGAGCCATAGAGGAAGGCGGGCCACACCCCTTTGTTAATGTGTTTGTATTAGACCTGAATATCCTGGGTATGCCGACCGGCAATGTACTCTACTCTGCCATGGGCGTGCCAAATACCGATGATGCCTGGACGGTGCATCAATTGCCGCATCCCGTGGAGGCTCCCAATGGATTCCTGTTGGCATTGAGCTATTCTGATGGATTCCTCGGGCTATGCACTGCAGAGCATACTTCAGAATATCCGTTTGAGCAAAACACGCATTTTATCGCAGAAAACTATGCCACGGGCATATATAGCGCTGTTGAAAGCCAGCATCAGGTCGTATTCATGTTGCGGGCTTCGGGATATTTGCTCAATGCAGGGCAATCGCCTGCTCCGCATAATGCCAATGTGATGCTGCCAAGAAGCAAACAAGAGCCGATTCCTTTATTGTATGTCCAAACCGAACCCATTAATATGGATGCGCCTGTTTACCACTCGACAAGCATCTCAAAAGCTGCTATGGAACTCAACGGATACACCGTCTTCAGGCTGGCAAACGGAGAAAATGACGAAAGCGAATGGACCGAATTGGGAACGACGGCCAATACCAACTACACAGACAATGCTTGGTCTTCGCTCGACTACGGAACCTACCGCTATGCCGTGAGAGCCAACTATACATTTGTCTCTTCTTCGGCAAGATTGACCAATATGCTGGCAAAAGACATGGAAATCAAGTTTGCCGTGAAGGTGGCGACCAACTCGGGCAACTCCCCCGAAGGAGCCGCCGTAGTTCTGACCAATCAGAACGGAAATGCGGCGTATGTATATTCCGCAACGGCTGACGAGCAAGGCGAAGTCGCATTCCCATCCGTATGGCGGGGCGTGTACGATTTGACGGTTGCCTTAGATGGTTATGACGACTTTAATGCCACAGGCATCCAGATAGCGGAAGAAAGTGGTTACAATGCAGAATTGAGAGAAACTATCTATACTCCTTTCGGATTGGAGATTGAGCATCTAAGCGTATTAGACGCCCGGTTCTCATGGAACAATCCCGAACCGCTGAAAATATCGTACTATCAAGAACCGGATTACAACGACCTGAATGCAGTATTCGAAGATTTGAATTTGGGCTACGGAACCATCTTCGACCTTAGCGATTACCCCGATGCCGTTATTACTGCCATCGATTTCCATCATGGATCTTGGGGCAAGAGCGGGATATGGAATTATCAAATACACGTGGCAGATATGGACACGAGAAGGCGGATACTTGTGACCGACCAATTGCAGACGACCGGAGACGATAAGTGGGAGAGAGGAATAGCGCTTGGCAACATCGAAGAACTCGGTGGGAAGCAAGTAGGGATTTTCATGGAGCCGCTGAGCGGGGAGAATGGCGATGCCTATCCTTGCCTTAGCGCAGACAAAATAACAGTAACACCGCTATACTCTTATTTCGATGTCAACCTGAATACCTTCGTGGGAACCATAATACAACCTACCGCCCTTTTCGGTGAATGGCTGATGGATTTATGGATAATGACAACTAATGGCGACCATATCAAGATTTCAAACCGCAGGGGCAGCAGTCCATTTGCCAGCTATACCGTTTACTTAGATGGCGAAGAAAAGGCAAGCGGGTTGCAAGACGCTGAATACGTTTTCACCGAACTCATTAGCGGCGATTACTCTGCGGGCGTGAAAGCGGTCTATGCCACAGGAGAGACGGAAGTGGTTAGTCTTGATTTCACGAAGGAAGGCGCTTATTATGTCACCTTTGATGTGAAAGATGGGGCTGGATCTCCGATAGATGACGCCGTCCTTGCCTTCAACAGCCAAGAACAGCCTGCAGGTGCATACCAAGTCATAGCCGAGCCAGGCACCTACGCATACAGCTTATCGAAGCTCAACTACAATACGGTAAACGGCACGGTAACGGTTGCAGACCAGCATATAACGGTGGAAGTGGTGATGACCCCGGTTGTAGGTATAGACAATGTAAACGCTTCTCAATTGGCCGCATATCCCAACCCGACAACAGGCAAGGTGCGGATACGTAATTCTGAAGCGAAAATACAACGTATAAGCGTTTCCGACACAATGGGAAGACCACTATATGAAGTCGTAGATATCAATGATTATGAAACTACCATCGACCTTACTGGCTTCGCCAATGGCATCTATTTCATCAAAGTAGATGATGCGGTTATCAAAGTAATCAAGCAGTAATCATCCCTCTGTAATATGCCAAAAGCCCCTTGAATCAATTGATCAAGGGGCTTTTCTTGTACTCGGAGCGGGACTTGAACCCGCACGACCAAAAGGTCACAAGATTTTAAGTCTGGCGTGTCTACCAATTCCACCATCCGAGCAGACCAATAGAATGTCAAAGACATGCTGTCGAGCGAAAGACGGGACTCGAACCCGCGACCCTAACCTTGGCAAGGTTATGCTCT
>DAIREI010000031.1:0-8894 GCA_036795675.1 Bacteroidales bacterium | reverse complement strand
TTTTGCGCTCACCATATCCAGCAATATACCGTACTTGGCAAAATAGTTGTGAACGTGCGGGTTCTTGGCCCAGTATTCCGAACCTAAGCACCAGCCGCCGGTGTTTTTGGTGTCAAACTCGGGCACTCCCCAGTCTTCTGCATCGAAGAAGATGATGTCAATACCCAAATCAGGGGCTTCTTTTCCGAAGTGACGTGCCATTTCCAGCAATGCGGCACAAGCTCCGGCTCCATCGTTGGCTCCGTCTATCGGGGTGTTGTAATTATCGGGATTGGGGTCGCGGTCGGCATAAGGACGGCTGTCCCAATGGCCGCAAAGAAGGATACGATTAGTCTTCTCGGGCGAGAAAGAGCCGATGATGTTTTTCGCATTCAATGGCGTGTTGGCATAATTATACAAAATGACTTCCTGTTCAATTACCTGGGCGCCGTGCCTCCTCAATTCGTCGGCCAGGTAGTTGCCGCAGTCCACATGCGCTTGGGTGTTGGGCACACGCGGCCCGAAAGCCACTTGTTGTTCGGTATAATAATAGGCACTGTCGGCATTAAACTCGGGAACCGACACCTGTACTGCCTCTTCGGGAGTTGATTTGTCTGTTTTGGAAGAACAGGACATGCCCATGAGCAGCAAGCTCAATACGTATACGATTTGTGTTTTCATCTGTTTTGAACGGTTTGCATTACGCGTAAAAAGTTCCCTCCCCATATCTTGGCGATAGCCGCTTCGTCATAACCGCGACGAAGCAATTCGAGGGTAATCTGTATTATCTCGGTTACATCTCTTAGTCCGGCAAAGCCTCCGCCTCCGTCGAAATCGGAACCGATGCCTACATAGTCTACGCCAACCAGCTTAACCACATGGTCGATATGGTCGACAACATCTTTCACCCGGGGCGTGCCTCCGGTTTTCAGGAAACCCTTATAGAGGCATATCTGCACAACACCACCTTTAGCGGCAATAGCCTCAATCAGGTCATCCGATAAGTTTCTTGAATGGTTACAGAGTGCTTTAACCGATGAATGTGAAGCGATAACGGGATACTTACTCAGCTTGATTGCATCAAAGGAAGTCTTCTCTGAGGTGTGAGATATGTCCACAATAATACCCAAGCGGTTCATCTCCTTAATTACTTCCTCGCCGAAAGCGCTTAGTCCGTTGTGGGTTTGCTTAGACCGTATGGCCGCATCACAAATATCATTGTCGCCGTTGTGCGATAGCGTGATATAGACCACGCCCATGTCTGCCATCCGTTGCAGGTTAGCAATGTCACCTCCAATGCCGTAGCCGTTTTCCACTCCCAGCAAGATAGCTTTCTTCCCTTGTTGTTTCAGGCGGATTACATCGTCGGCAGTACGAGCTTGTCCTGCCTGTTCACAATTCTCTATCTGTTTTGCCAGCGTACTCAAGGAAGAAAATGTCCTATCGGCGGCCCTTTTCAATGAAGCGGCAGATAAGGGGCCTTGCGGAATGTAGGCGACCATTACGGCAGCATCCAGCATGCCCTTCTGCATCTTGGGAACGTCCACTTTCAGTTGATAATCTACATACTCGTTCTCGCTCTTATCGCCCAATTGCGCCGGGTTCACTCTTATCACCTTGTTATCTTTGCAGATATTCACGCCATAGCGGAAATACATGGGCGTATCGGTATGCGAATCGAGAATGATGTGTTTATGGTGAATTTCTTTGGCCTTTTTGTAGAGGTCTGCCTCCGACACGATATGATCGAAGAGCGGCGTCATTTCGGGATTATCGGCCACAGCCATATTCTCGGGGTGCCATTGCACGCCACGAATAGAATATCCTTCGTCCGACTCAATGCCTTCTATTATCCCGTCAGGGGCAAAAGCCACGGCGCGAAAGCCCGGAGCCACATCCTTCACTGCCTGATGATGGATGGAATTGGCCATCAACTTGCTCTTCTTCACAATCCGGAACAAGCCACTCGACTCGCCGATAGAGACTTCGTGCATCCCCACTTCGCGAGGCTCGGATTGGCTGTGTATGATTTTCTTGTCGGAGATGTGTTGGGAAGGTATGTCTTGAATGATATTGCCGCCGAAGGCTACGTTAAGCACTTGTTGTCCGCGGCATATCCCGAATATGGGCATCTGGCGTTGGGCAGCTAATCGCACCAAGGCAAGGTCGTAGCGGTCACGTACTTCATCGGCATCGGTCACACTCGGATGGAGTTCATCATTAAAGAAAGAGGCATGAATATCGCCTCCTCCCGAGAGGATAAGCCCGTCGATAGCCGACAGCGCTTCGTCCAATTGTGTTTCGTTGGTATTTATAGGAATAAGCACAGGCGTACCTCCTGCCTTGATTACCGCATTAACATAAGCGTTGGATATGCAGGAGAGACCTTCTTTATGATTGACCGACAGACCGATAATCATATTAAACGTCAATATTAGCGTAAGTAGCGTTTTGTTCGATAAATTCACGGCGTGGGGCTACTTCTTCGCCCATCAGCATGGCGAATACAAAATCGGCTTCGGCTGCATTCTCGATAGAAACCTGACGCAATGTCCGTTTATCGGGGTCCATCGTAGTATCCCAGAGTTGTTCGGCGTTCATCTCTCCCAACCCTTTATAACGTTGGGTATGTACCTGGCTCTCGTTTCCGTCGGCATAGCGGTCGATAAATTGCTGGCGTTGTTGTTCGGTCCAACAATACTCTTCCGTTTTTCCTTTCTTCATCAAATAGAGCGGCGGAGTGGCAATGTACACATAGCCCTTCTCAATAAGCGGGCGCATGTGGCGGAAGAAGAAGGTCAATATCAGGGTGGCAATGTGGCTTCCGTCCACGTCGGCATCGGTCATAATAACCACCTTATGGTAGCGCAACTTCTCCATGTTCAGTTCTTTGCTGTCTTCGGCCGTACCGATGGTTACGCCTAGGGCTGTATAGATGTTGCGTATTTCTTCGCTTTCCAACACCTTGTGCGGCATGGCTTTTTCTACGTTCAATATCTTACCGCGAAGAGGCAATATGGCTTGAAATTGGCGGTCGCGACCGGTCTTGGCCGTACCCCCTGCCGAATCTCCCTCCACGAGGAATATCTCGCAGCGTTCGGGGTCTTTGTTCGAGCAGTCGGCCAGTTTGCCGGGCAGTCCTCCGCCTGACAAAGGCGATTTACGCTGAACCAATTCTCGAGCCTTGCGAGCGGCAGCACGGGCTGTGGCGGCCAATATCACTTTATCTACTATAATTTTAGCTTCTTTAGGATGCTCTTCAAGGAAATTACCCAAGGCCTCGCTTAAGGCCATATCTACGGCGCCGATTACCTCGTTGTTCCCCAACTTGGTCTTGGTTTGTCCTTCGAATTGAGGTTCCTGTACTTTGATGGAAATCACCGCCGTCAGGCCTTCGCGGAAGTCATCGCCGCTAATCTCCACCTTTACTTTCTCAAGCATCTTCGAGTCTTCGGCGTATTTCTTCAGCGTACGGGTCAATCCCCTGCGGAAGCCGGCCAGGTGTGTTCCTCCTTCTATCGTGTTGATGTTGTTTACATACGAATAAACATTCTCATTGTAGGTGGTATTATAAGTCATGGCCACCTCTACGGGGATGCCCTGCTTTTCAGTCACGATATGGATTACCTCTGCGATAAGCGGCTCTTTGGCCGAGTCGATATAGCGTACAAACTCACTTAATCCTTCTTGGGAGTAGAACGTTTCGCTCTTGAACGATCCATCTTCGTTTGCTACACGCCTATCGGTCAACGACAACTTAACTCCGGCGTTCAGGAAAGCCAGTTCTCTCAAACGCCCGGCCAGGATGTCGTATTTATATTCGGTGGTAATAAAAATGGAGTCGTCGGGGCGGAAAGTGATGGTAGTCCCACGCTCTTCTGTTTCGCCGATAACACTTAATTCGCACACGGGCTTACCGATGGAATACTCCTGCATGTAAATCTTCCCGTCGCGGCGTACTTCGGCGCGCAGGTAAGTAGAGAGTGCATTCACGCAAGATACACCTACGCCGTGCAATCCTCCCGATACTTTGTAGGAGTCTTTGTCGAACTTACCGCCGGCGTGCAGTACGGTAAGTACTACTTCCAATGCCGACTTCTGTTCTTTTTCGTGATAATCTACGGGGATTCCGCGGCCGTCGTCGACCACGGTTATTGAATTGTCTTCGTTAATCGTTACTTCGATGTGTGTACAGTGTCCGGCCAGTGCCTCGTCAATCGAGTTGTCTACTACCTCGTAAACCAAGTGGTGCAAGCCTTTCAGGCTAACGTCGCCAATGTACATGGCGGGGCGTTTTCTTACCGCTTCCAGTCCTTCTAAAACCTGAATGCTCTCTGCCGAATAACCGTTGTGATTTAATTGTGCTTCTTCGCTCATTTTCTTTATATTATCTTAATTTAGTACGTCATTAAAAGAGTTATACAACCTTGTTTTGTAAAACATGCAAAGATACGAAAAAATAGTGACATTCTCAATTATTCCTTTACTTTTGTATCGTTAATTGTTAAATCGAAATATCATGAAGAAGAACTGTTTTTATTTCGTGTTTTTTCTTTCTTTGGGTTGCCTTTTACTCTCTTGTTCCCAAAAAGAAAATAAAGGGAATGAAGCTGATGTTGATGCTGTTGTTGATGCCGTTACTGTTGAACATGTAGAAATGGCCGACCCCTGTATTTACTTAGAAGGAGATACCTATTACCTGTACGGAACGGGTGGAGATGACGGTATACTTGTTACACTTCGAAAGACCTAACGCAGTGGGAAGGCCCCGTAGGAAACAGGGCGGGGTATGCCTTGCATAAAGAGGATAGCTTTGGAGATCATTGGTTTTGGGCGCCGCAGGTATTCAAGTACAACGACAAAATGTATATGATTTACACGGCGAATGAGTATATTGCCATTGCAGAAAGCGATTCGCCTTTAGGCCCTTTCACTCAAAAGGAAGAGACCAAATTGTCGGGAGATACTAAGCAAATCGATCCTTTTGTATTCTTCGATGATGATGGGAAAATCTATCTCATCTATGTAAGATTTGATGGCGGTAACAAGTTGTTTATTGCTGAAATGAAGCCCGATTTATCCGACTTAATCATGGAAACCCGACGTTATTGCATCGAATCTGATGCGGGAACTTGGGAAGACACCGACAACTCGGAGTGGCGGGTATGTGAGGGGCCGACCGTGCTGAAGATGGACAACAAGTATTATCTCCTTTATTCTTCTAATGACTTCAGGAGCATCGACTACGCTGTTGGTTATGCAATCAGTAATTCGCTAACGGGAGGTTGGGAGAAATACGATAACAACCTGTTAGTGGATAGGCACATGATTAACCACAACGGGCCGGGACATGGCGATTTATTCACAGATAAAGAGGGAAATTTGAAATACGTACTCCATTACCACGCCAACGACTCGACGGTTCATCAAAGAAAAACAGGTATTATAAATGTGATGATAGAATCAGACGGAAATGACGGAAACGTTATTTCATTCAATCCCGATACTTTCAGAGAATTCCTGTTGAAGCGGTAAAATGAAGGATGAAATAGTTGCGGGGTATCAGGCAGAAAACTTCTTACCTGATACCCCGCAGCTTGTATCTTAGAATCAGTCCCTTATCAGGACACTTTCAGCGATTTACCTATCTGAAGGGTAGTAGTAGGTGAGATACCGTTGAGTTTGCAGAGTTTATTCACGGTAGTTCCGTGTCTTCTGGCAATGGCTCCCAATGTATCGCCTTTCTTTATTTTATAGTACTTAGTACCTGTGCTGCTGCTTGCAGTTGCTTTGCTCTTCGTAGTGCTTTTACTCTTGCCGGCAGATACATTCTTGGTACTTTTACTCTTCGAAGCATATTGAGTTTTCGGATTTGCAGCCCCCGAACGTGCTTTGTTGAATACATATACATCGTCTTTGATGCACTTATTGTCAAAGTCGACAATATGCTCGGGATTAATGGAATTACCCAAGAAGCGGAACTCGAAATGTAAGTGCGAACCGGTAGAGCGTCCGGTGTTGCCACCCAACCCAATTATTTGACCGGCCTTTACGTATTCGTCTTGGTTAACCATGAATTTAGATAAGTGTCCGTAAACGGTTTCAAGCCCGTTGGAATGGCGCAGTACCAAGTAGTAGCCGTAGCCTCTGCGTTGGTATTTCTTTACTCTTACTTTCCCATCGAAAGCTGCGCGAATAGGTTCGCCCGTTTGTACTTTAATGTCTATACCGTTGTGCATTCGTCTTTTTCTCCAACCGAACCTTGAGGTTACGCGTCCGTCGGCAGGCATAACAAATTCCGATACATCGATGGTGTAATTATCCGGCACATAGGAATCGCCGTATGCTTTTACATGCTCTTGACTCCAGTTTTCGCCATACAATTCATCGGCAGGGAACATCATTTCTTCCGCTTCGGCGGTGAGGTTCATCAGCACGGAGTCGACAGCCTGCACATTAATGGCTGGTTTTGTTTTATCGGCCACCAACGATTTCTGTAATGAAACAGGGATAGACTCCTCTTCCACCAATTCATTTGCTTTGTATTGGGGATGCTCGGCCGATTTCAACACCTCATCCTGAGCGTACAGTGTTGAAAGCGAAAAAGTAGTAAAGAGCAGTAATGCTGTTGATTTACAAATGGTTTTAATCATTATTTATATAGTTAGTTTACTTCATCGGGGCCGTATAAATTCGACCACAACGCCGGTTTGTAATTAAACAGTTCGGCCTCATCGAAGAATCGCTTCACCTCTGCAAGGGCTGATTCTATCGAGTCGGAAGTATGAATTATATTTTCCTGTATACTCATGCAATAGTCCCCTCTTATTGTTCCCGGGTCGGCTTTGCGGCCGTTGGTAACGCCCGTCATCGATCTAACCACGTCTACCGCATCCACACCTTGCCAGCAGCACAAAATAACGGGGCAAGCCATCATTGCGTCTTTCACCTTTCCGAAGAAGGGCTTATCGCTGAGATGGGCATAGTGTTCGCTCAGAATTTCGTCTGTGAGCCACGTCATTTTCATACCGGCAAGTATGAGGCCTTTCTTTTCAAAACGATTGATTATTTCACCGATTAATCCGCGTTGGACAGTGGAGGGTTTAAGAATTACGAGAGTTCTTTCCATGTTCTAATTAGGTTTTCTTGTCATTTATGTTACGCAAAGGAATAGTTTTTTTTTGGTTTAAGCAAGTATTTTACGATTTTTAATACAAAAAAGTACGGATTTAGTGAACTTTTGGGCTGTATTATTGTTGTAGCGTTGTAGTAGTAGGGGGCGTATTGGGTACGCCCCCTACGTTTATTATTTCAATTTCTGAAAGAAATCGTTGCCTTTGTCATCCACCAGAATGAAGGCGGGGAAGTCTTCCACTTCTATCTTCCAGATGGCTTCCATGCCCAATTCGGGATAGGCGATACACTCAAGGCTCTTGATGTTTTGCTCGGCCAAGATAGCTGCCGGGCCGCCGATTGAGCCGAGGTAGAAACCGCCATGCTTTTGGCAGGCATCGGTTACTTGTTGCGAGCGATTGCCTTTGGCCAGCATTACCATGCTTCCACCATGAGATTGAAACAGGTCGACATACGAGTCCATACGTCCTGCCGTGGTCGGTCCCATCGAGCCGCAAGCCATTCCCTTGGGTGTTTTGGCCGGGCCGGCATAATATATAGGGTGATCTTTGATGTATTGCGGTAGGTCTTTTCCACTATCCAGCAGCTCTTTTAGTTTGGCGTGGGCTATGTCGCGCCCTACCACGATAGGTCCGTTCAACGACAGGCGAGTGGCCACCGGATACTTGGTCAGTTCGGCCAATATCTCTTTCATCGGGCGGTTGAGGTCTATCTTTACGGCTTCGCCTTCGCCGGCTTGGCGGAGTTCTTGGGGGATGTATTTGCCCGGATGGTCTTCCATCTTCTCTATCCAAACGCCGTCTTTGTTGATCTTCGCCTTTATATTGCGGTCGGCCGAGCAAGATACCGCCAGTCCCACCGGACAGGAAGCTCCATGTCGCGGCAAGCGAACGATGCGAATATCGTGTGCGAAATACTTGCCTCCGAATTGGGCGCCTAGGCCAATCTCTTGCGAGGCTTTCAGCATCTTCTCTTCCAGTTCGATGTCGCGAAAAGCTTGTCCGTATTCATTGCCTTGGGTCGGCAAGGCATCGTAATACTTGGTCGAAGCCAGCTTCACTGTTTTCAGGCAGGCATCGGCCGAGGTTCCTCCGATTACGAAAGCGATATGATAAGGAGGGCAGGCCGCCGTTCCCAGCGACTTCATCTTCTCAATCATAAACTTCTCCAATGTATCGGGATTGAGCAAGGCCTTGGTCTCTTGGAACAAATAAGTCTTATTGGCCGAGCCGCCGCCCTTAGCTATGCATAGAAACTTATACTCTTCGCCGTCTACGGCTTGAATATCTATCTGAGCAGGCAGGTTGGTACCGGTGTTTTTCTCGTTGTACATATCCAGCGGAGCGTTTTGCGAATAGCGCAGGTTCTCCTCTGTATAAGTCTTGTACACGCCTTTCGAGAGGGCTGCTTCATCGCCGCCACCTGTCCATACGCGTTGCCCTTTTTTTGCGATAATGGTAGCCGTACCCGTATCCTGGCAGAAAGGGAGTATCCCCTTGGCCGATATTTCGGCATTGCGAAGCATGGTAAGCGCTACGAACTTATCGTTCTCGCTGGCTTTGGGGTCGGAGAGGATATTCGCCACCTGCTGTTGGTGGGCAGGACGCAAAAAGAAAGAGGCATCGTGGAAACAGGCATTAGTCAATTTGGTCAATGCTTCGGGTTCCACTTTCAGTATCTCATTGCCTTCAAATTCGGAGGTAGAGACGCCCTCTTTGGTTAATAAATAATACTCGGTTTCATCTTTTCCCAACGGGAAAGGGTCTTGATAATGAAAAGGA
>DAIREI010000030.1:0-9194 GCA_036795675.1 Bacteroidales bacterium | reverse complement strand
TGGGATAAATATGGTGTCGCTTTGCCTTTTTCCTTTTGTCTTTTCACCTGTAGCGCATTCTATATTAGACCTGAGCGAAGAGGAATATAAAAAGTTCCTGGAAACACACAAAGTGAATGTAGCTGATTTTGTAATCAACGGATTAAGAGTGAGAAAGGAGTAGAGAGATGAACAACAATACATACAGAATCGGGATAGACGCCGGGTCCACTACCTTGAAATTGGTGGTTCTGAACGATTTATCCGAAATTATTTACAAGTCTTATGTCCGGCATAAAGCGGATGTTCGAGCCACCTTGTTGGCAGAACTGGAGGCCTTAAAAGCAAAGCTCGGTGAAGCAAAATTCACTATCTGCCTTACCGGATCGGCAGGGATGGGAATTGCCGAACGACTGAAACTCCCCTTTATTCAGGAAGTGGTGGCTTCGGTGGAACTGCTTAGGAAGAAGTTTTCCGGGATTAAGACCTTGCTCGATTTGGGTGGCGAGGACGCCAAGATGGTGTTTTTTGAAGAGAACCGGCAACCCGATATCCGAATGAATGGCAGTTGTGCCGGCGGAACCGGAGCTTTTATCGATCAAATGGCTTCGTTGATGAACATCTCGCTGGAAAAGTTTGCCGATGCCGCATTACAATACGAGAAGATTTATCCCATAGCTTCACGTTGCGGCGTATTTGCTAAAACCGACATTCAGAACCTCATAAGCAAGAATGTACCTACGGAAGATGTTGCCGCCTCGACACTTTATGCTGTGGCGATGCAAAACATTACTTCATTGGCTCGCGGCTGCGACACAAAACCACCCATGCTGTGTGTTGGTGGTCCGTTGACCTTTATTCCCGCCTTGCGAAAATCGTTTGCCAAAGTATTAAACCTGGAAGAAAGCGACCTTATTATCCCCGAAAACAGCCAGTATTTCCCTGCTTGGGGAGCCGCGTTGCACGAAGTGGAAGTCTGTGAAGGCGGTTTTGATTCTTTACTCAACACCTTGTTGAAGAATGAAAACCGTATGACCGATACACTTCCGGCCTTATTCGAGGGAGAAGAACATTATCATACATGGAAGGCCAAACGCAAGATAAAGCAACTCAAGCCAATAACGCCCAAGGCCGGGGAAATGCTGGAGTGCTTTCTCGGCATAGATTCGGGGTCGACCACGACCAAGATTGTTGCCATCGACAAGGAGTCGAACATTGTATTCCATTATTATTCTGTCAACGAAGGAAACTCATTGAAGAAAGTGATAGAAGGCTTGCAGCAGTTTCATCAAACAAACCAAATGAAAGGGGTGGAAGTGAAAGTGCTTTCTTCTGCAGTAACCGGTTATGGCGAAGACCTGATCAAGTCGGCGATAGATGTCGACTATGGCATTGTAGAAACGATGGCTCACCTTACCGGGGCGCAGTTTGCCGATCCCGAAGTGTCGTTCGTGCTTGACATTGGCGGACAAGACATCAAGTCGATTTTTATAGAAAAAGGGGTGATCTCAAATATCGAACTGAACGAGGCTTGCTCAGCAGGCTGCGGTTCTTTCCTGCAAAACTTTGCATCGACGATGAACCTCAATATCAGCGAATTTGCCAATTTGGCTTGCCGATCGGAGTACCCTTGCGACCTTGGTTCGCGCTGTACGGTGTTTATGAACTCGAAAGTAAAACAATCCTTGCGCGAGAATGCCGGAGTAGAGGATATTGCTGCAGGGTTGGCTTATTCCGTAGTGAAGAATTGTTTGTTTAAAGTGCTGAAGATTTCCAACCTCAACCGATTGGGCGACCATATTGTAGTGCAAGGCGGTACGTTTCGCAATGAGGCGGTATACCGCGCTCTGGAGATGCTGTCGGGAAAGACAGTCACCTCTACCGATTATCCGGAACTGATGGGCGCTTTCGGTGCGGCTCTATATTCCAGACAACAATTCATTATGGATGATAAACCGGCGAGAGAGTTTAATTTCGCTGTGTTTGATTCGTTGATTGAGAATGTGCAGACTACCGAATTAAGATGCAAAGGTTGTACCAATGCCTGTTCTATACTCAGGTTTAAATTTGGCAACGGCAACATAAGCTATGCCGGTAATAAATGTGAAAAGATCTTCTTCTCGTCGGGCAAAGTAAGGACGAAAGGTTATAATGCTTTCGAGGAGAAGAATAATATAACATTCACTCCGATCAAAACGGAGAAATCACCTCATAGGGGTAGGGTAGGCATCCCCCGAATATTGAACTTGTTTGAAAATTATCCTTTTTGGAATGCCCTCTTCACGGGGTTGGGATTCGAGGTGGTACTGTCTCCCGAATCCACCTACAGCTTATACCAAAAAGGCGTTTCTACGGTCATGTCAGACAATATCTGCTTCCCGGCCAAGTTGGCGCACGGGCATATTATTGCTTTGGCCGAGATGGGAGTCGACCGCATCTTCTATCCTATTATCCCCAAAGAAGAAAAGGAATTCGGTAAGAGCAATAACTCCTACAATTGCCCTGTAGTGAGCGGCTACCCCGATGTGATCCGTAGTTCTATAGATCCCGAGCAAAAGTACGGACTTATATACGATACCCCCATTATCGGATTCAATGACGAGCAAGTGTTGCGCAAATCTTGCTGGCGCTACTTCCAATCCTTGGGCGTGGAGAAGAAAGCATTTACTATGGCCTTCAACAAGGCGCTTCGCTATAAGATGAAAATAAAGAACGAGTTGGTGAGCATGCAAAAGCAGTTGTTCGACAAAGCTGTAAAGGAAAACCGGTCGGTATTTGTTATTGCCGGAAGACCTTACCATGCCGATCCGCTTATTCATCAGAAGACCGGACAAATACTCGCCGACCTGGGCGCTTATGTATTTACCGATGATGTTTTCCGCGATGAATACGAAGAAAAATACGCCAGCCTGAATGTCGTCTCCCAATGGACTTATCCAAATCGTGTATTGCAATCGGCCATGAAGATAGCCGACATGCCGGCCAATGTGCAGATGGTGCAGCTCAACTCTTTCGGTTGTGGTCCCGATTCATTCTTTATGGACGAGGCGACCAATATATTAAAGGAAGCCGGGAAAAACCTTACCATCGTCCGTATCGACGAGATTGCAAGCCCCGGCTCTATACGCCTGCGTTTGCGTTCGCTGGTAGAGTCGCTCAAAGCCCGGCAAGACAGCGAGGTTGTGAAGCGGTATTACCGGGGATACAGTACAGCCTTTACCAAAAAAGACCAACAAAAGACGATACTCATACCCTGGCTGTGCGACTTCCTTTCGCCCATGGTTCCGGCTATCGGTGAGTTGTTGGGTTACAAGCTGGTGAACCTCCCCAAATCGAGCCGGGCTTCGGTAGATACGGGGCTGAAATACGGCCACCCCGAGGTCTGCTATCCGTCTACCCTGGTATTGGGCGATATAATAAACGGATTGCAATCGGGCAATTACGACTTGGATAATATGGCCGTTGCCATCACTCAAACGGGAGGGCAATGCCGGGCAACCAACTACATCGCCCAGATAAAAACAGGATTGGCACAAGCCGGCTATTCCCATATTCCCATCGTAGCGCTAACCGGTGGCAAAACTTACCAAAACGACCAACGAGGCTTTAAGATTCCTTGGATGAAATTGGCAAATATCGCCGCTTTCATCGTACTTTATGGCGATGCGCTTCAGCAAATGTACAATGCTGTAAAACCGAGGGAGAGGAAGAGAGGAGAGACCAAAGCGCTTTTCGATTTCTATATGGAACAAGGCTCGGAAGCCATCCGGAGAAATGACCATACCGTTTTCCTTAATCTCTTGAAGCAGGCGGTTGCCGACTTCAATACCATCCCCGTGTATGAAAGGGAGTTTACCAAGATAGGCTTGGTAGGCGAGATATTCGTTAAATACAACAATTACGCCCAAGCTTACATCAGCGATTGGCTGAGCGACAACGGGATGGAAGTGGTAACGCCGCCTATCCTCGACTTTGTGATGCAATATTTTGTCAACAGCACGGTAAATTATGAACACGGCTTGCAACGGGGCAGCCGCTTCCGCGAAATGATTAAGCCCCTGCTGTGGAAATACATGAATAAGCGCATCGTACAAACCGAGGTGATAATGAAAGACTTTAAGTACTATCATCCCGCCGAATCTATCTACGTAAAAGCCGAGTATGCTTCCGAAATTTTGAGCCTCACCAATCAGTTCGGCGAAGGCTGGTCGGTAGCGGCCGAAGTGGCTTGTTATGCTCGCACAGGCATAGACCGGGTGGTTTGTATCCAGCCATTCGGGTGTATAGCCAACCATGTGGTGGCGAAAGGAATAGAGAAACGACTGAAGAAGTTCTATCCGCAAATGAACCTGCTCTACTTGGATGTGGATGGTGGAGTAGGAGAGGTAAACCTCCGAAACAGGCTGCATTTCATGATGTAATGATGTAGAAACGATAAAATTATACTATCTTTGTGCGATTATAAAACGATATAGATGGGAACAATAAAGAAATTAGACGAAGAACAAGTCTACAATTTCGACACAGATTATATTCAAGGAGCAGATTGGGTTAACCTGGTAGAACATCTAAACAAAAGTTTTCCCGATGGAGAGTTTTCCTTTATAGATGTGGGAGGAGGCAATGGCGTCTTCTGCGACAAGTTATTAGAAACTTTCCCCAAGTCAAAGGGAGTCTTGATAGATAACTCGGAATACCTGATCAATCTCAATAAAGAGAATCCCCGCAAAACCATTATTTGCGATTCGGTGGAGAACATCAACAAGCTGCTTCCCGATGAAAAGTTCGATGTTATTTTCCTCAATCTCGTGCTTCATCATTTTATCGGTAATAGTTATAAAATATCCCGTTCCATCGTAGAAAACACATTAAATAATCTCTATCCTCTGCTTTCCGATCGAGGCCTGCTATACATCATGGAAGACGTTTATAACGGAAAGTACATCGACGGTTTGGCAAGCTATCTTATTTTTTCTATCACCTCAATTAAAGCCTTAGGCGGAATTACCCGGCGTTTAGGGGCGAATACCGGCGGTGTGGGTGTTTGTTTTCGTTCCAGAAAACAATGGTTGAGCCTGTTTGATAAATGCGGTTATAAAGTAGATAAAGAGGATATATCTCATCGTTTTAACAATTTTCCTTTCTATAAAAGGTTTATCCTTCACATGGGAGATACCGGGATGGTCTCTTTTTGGTTGGAAAAGAAGTAATATTATATGAAGATCGTCTATCTATTACCCGGAGGCCTTTACAATGCGGCAGGCATGGAGCGGGTCATCACGCTCAAAGCCAACTATTTTGCCGACATAGCCGGCTATGATGTATCGATTATCACTACAGAACAGATGGGAAGGCCGGTTTACTATCCCCTTTCAGACAAAGTTCATCTTTATCACTTGGATATAGGTATCGGTAAGAACTTCGAGACAGAGAGCTATCTTCAGAAGGTGGTTTCGCGTATATCAAGCCTTAGGGAATATAAGAAAAGGGTGAATGAAGTATTAATGGAGATACGCCCCGATGTTACCATCTCTACCTTGGGAGGGCTTGATATTGAATTTATCAATGGCTTGAAAGACGGAAGCGCCAAGGTAGGCGAATTGCACTTTATAGGAGACTTCCGCAAGGTGATGACGAGGAAACTCTACAAATCGTTTATTCCCAACCTGGTAGGTGAGTTTATGAACCGTCGCTTCAGAGAGAAATGCAGTAAGTTGTCGCGCTTGGTCGTCTTGACCGAAGAAGAGAAATCCGGGTGGAAAAACAGTGAACAGCAGGTGACAGTTATCCCCAATCCCTCGCCCATACACACCGATAAATCAGCCGCTTTAGATAACAAGAAAGCCATTGCCGTAGGCCGCTTGGCTTACGAAAAGGGTTTCGATTGGCTGATTGAAGTCTGGGCCATGGTGGCGGAAAAACATCCCGACTGGAGGCTGGATATATTCGGGAGCGGCAATCAAAAGGAGATTTTGCAACAAATGATCGATGAAAGAAGCCTGAACGAAGTAATAAAGATCAACGATCCCGTGCCCAACATACAGGAACATTACCTCAACAGTTCGATGCTGATATTCCCCTCGCGCTACCTCGACGCCCTGCCCATGGTGCTGATAGAAGCGCTTTCTTGCGGACTTCCCTTAGTGGCTTTCGACGCCCCTTGTGGACCTAAAGACGTAATAAATGACGGCGAGAACGGCTTTTTTGTAAAAACAGGCGAAAAGGAAGCCCTGGCCGACCGCATCTGCCGCTTGATTGAGTCGGATGAGCTAAGAAAAGCGATGGGGCTAAAAGCAAAGTTGTCGTCGGAGCGCTACCAGATAGAACCCGTGATGAACCAATGGATTAGTTTGTTTGAGGAGCTAAAATAGCCACCTCTCCCCCGCCCTCTCCAAGGAGAGGGCGCTTTTGAAGTCCCCTGGGAGGGGATTTAGGGGAGGTGATTCTTAGTTCTTCACTCTCTTATAATACCTCAACCCATAGCCCGGTAATAATTCGGGATGGAATATCGCTATCATGTCTTCCAATACCCGGTCGGGATGTAACGGGAGTTCTTCGTAATAAGGAACCTTCGAGGTGTTGCAGACAAAGATGTTCCGGTTTTTATAAGCGTCGAACAGTTCGTAGTTCGGGTTCTCCTTCTTCAGTTGCCCATAAGTCATATCCTCTGCGTCGAAGCGCTTGATCAGCCAGAAGTCGCAGTATTCCGCTTTATCCAGCACTTGCTCGAACGAAAAGTGAATGGTACCCGAGTGCTTATCTTCTTTCCATACATAATCAGCTCCTGCATCTTCCAGTAGGTGGGCAATATAGCTTTGTCCGCCGGGCATGTACCAGAAGTCGCCGTATTTCAGTTCGGTGAATACGCATGGGCGGTTATCTACCTGTTCGGTAAGCTGCTTCAACTCGTTGTATCGTGTGCAGGTGGCATCGAAGAGGCTGTCGGCCAAGGCTTCCTTTCCGAAGAGCAGACCGATTACCTTTATCCATTCGGTTTGCCCCAGCGGATAAACCTCCTTAAAGTCGAGGCATTGTATCACAGGGAAAGTCAATTTTTGCATGAAGCCCGAGTTCTCGCCTTCCATAGGGTTGACGAAGATAGCCTCAGGTTCGAGCAGCATGATCTTCTCTACATTCGGATTGAAGGATAAGCCAAGGTCGGCAATTGTCCCGTTTTTTATACCTTCCCGTAGCGAGGCAATACGTACATATTCCGGTTCGGTGAGGCCGGTAATAGTAGAAATTTCGCCCAATTCATCGAGCATTCCGCAGGTGATGGCCGAAAAACTGACTACGTTTTCAAGGGGCGTACGAATAAGGGTGCCCTCGGGCAGATCGGCAGGCAAAAGTTCCGATTTCGGAACCAACACCAAGGTTTGAAGCGCATAGCTTTCGCCCGGGTAGCGGATAGTGATAACCGTGTAGCCCTCATTCTCTTCAATAGAAAAACCTTGGGCATACATTACAGATGAACCGGGTGTAAAAGAGTACTCCTGCTTTCCTTGGCAGGAAAACAGGAGTAAACATATCATTAAATAAGTCAGATTTCTCACTTCGTTATTCTTTCGAGCCATCTAACCATGCTGAGCATGACAATCATGGATGCTCCACAAGCTGCGGCGAATACCAACCAGCATGCCCACAACGGAACATTGGTATAAAGGATACCTCCGATAAACAGCAACGAGTTACCGATAGCGGTAGCAGCCAGCCAGAAACCTTGCATCAATCCTTGCATGTGAGGAGGAGCTACTTTAGATACGAACGACAGTCCCAGCGGCGAGATAAACAGCTCGGCAACAGTAAGTATAAAGTACATTCCCACCATTACCCAGGGGGTAACACGCATCGCATCCAATTCGGCGGCGCTCATTCCGGCCAACGCATCTTTTTGAGGCAAAGTAAGCGAGAATACCAACAGGAAGACATAAGCCAGGGCGGCAATACCCATACCGATGGCAATCTTCATAGGTGTAGAAGTTTCTCTGCCGCGCTTCTTCATAAAGCCGAAGAGCCACATCACTAGCGGAGTAAGAGTTACCACAAAGAATGGGTTTACGCTCTGGAATATTTCAGCCCCTTTGATAACGGTAAATCCTAAGTCAAATTCAATCACATCAAGATTCACGTAGTCTCTTGCAAAATAGGTGAGTGAGTATCCGTTTTGATGGAACGATAGCCAAAAGAAGATCACTACGCCCAATACGGCGAATACAGCGTAAATACGTTGTTTCACTTCTTGTGCGCTCATTTGTATTTCTTCTTTGGTTATTTTGGATGTGTTGTCTTTTGCTGCAGCAGCTTTCTGTCCCGGATCGGGGAAAGTCTTTTTGTTTACAATGAAAATAACTAACGAAATCAGCATGGCAACGATAGCGGCTGCAAAGGCGTATTGGAATCCAACGTTAAACACGTTGAGGTAGTTGTTTACAAAGTCGCCGATATTGCTTACCGGAGTCTTGTCGAGTATAGCCGCATTGGCATATTCGGCAAGTTTGGTCATTTGTTCACCTGCCATAGCCGTACCCTCTTTCAGGTATTGGTGGCAAAGCTCGGGAAGACCGGCGTTATAATCGAAGTTATGAACCTTCAACCACCAGTTTCGCACTGCAATAGCGATAAAAGGAGCGAAGAAACCTCCGATATTGATAAACATATAAAAAATCTGGAAACCGGCATCGCGCTTTTCCGAATACTTGGGGTTGTCATACATTTGCCCTACCATAGCTTGCAGGTTCCCTTTGAACAGTCCGTTGCCGAAAGCGATAACGAGCAATCCGAAGCAAGTTAAGGCCAGATACAACGCCATGCTGGGGACCGGTGTAGGCGTAGGAATTGCGATAAGCAGATACCCTACGGCCATCAATACCAATCCCGAAAGGATAGTACCTTTGTATTTTTTTGTTTTGTCGGCAATCAACCCGCCTATAAGAGCAAGCAAATAGATTGAGGCGTAAAAGGCCGAATAAATATAGCCTGTAGTAGTCTCAGACAATCCGAACTTTGACGAAATAAACAGCGTAAGGATTGCCATCATAATGTAGAATCCGAAACGTTCTCCCATATTGGAGAGAGCCGCTCCGATTAGTCCTTTAGGATGATTTTTAAACATGGTGAATTAGGTTATTTATAATTATACGTATAAAAATTAGTGTCGCAAATATACGGATATTTTCGAGATTACAAGATAGACTTAAAAAAAATATAAATAAAAA
>DAIREI010000029.1:0-9196 GCA_036795675.1 Bacteroidales bacterium | reverse complement strand
ACTTTCAACTATTATGAAGATAATCAACGACCCGGTATTCGGATTCATCAATATATCCGACGAACTCCTGTACCGGATTATCTGTCATCCTTATTTTCAACGCCTCAACCGGATTAAGCAGTTGGGATTGGGATCTTATATCTATCCCGGCGGGCAACATACGCGGCTCAACCATTCGCTGGGCGCCATGTATTTGATGAACGAGGCCATCACCAATCTCCGCCTGAAAGGGCATTCCATTACCCACGACGAAGCCCGCGGCGCCATGGCTTGCATACTGATGCACGACCTGGGGCACGGTCCTTTCTCGCATGTGCTGGAAGACTCGCTGGTAAACAACATCCCGCACGAAGACATCTCTTTATTGCTGATGCAGAAGATGAACGAAGAGTTCGACGGGAAGCTCAACATCGCCATTAGCATATTCAAAGATACCTATCCCAAAAAATTCCTGCATCAATTAGTGAGCGGGCAATTAGATGTCGACCGGCTCGACTACCTCCGCCGCGACAGCTTCTTTACCGGAGTTACCGAAGGCAATATCGGCTCGGCACGCATCATCAAAATGCTCAATGTTAAAGACGACAAATTGGTGGTGGACGTGAAGGGCATTTATTCCATCGAGAATTTCCTCATGGCTCGCCGTCTGATGTATTGGCAGGTGTATCTGCACAAGACTTCCATTGCTGCCGATAAAATGATGGTCAATACCCTGAAGCGTGCCAAAGAGTTGGCGAACGAGGGTCATGAACTTTTTGCTTCGCCCGGCTTGCATTATTTCCTGTACAACTCAATAGACAAGCATCGTATGGAGAACGACCCCCAAGCCTTGGAGTCATTCATTCAGCTCGACGACAACGATATCTGGTCGGCATTGAAAGTATGGGCGAATCATCCCGATAAGGTTTTATCACTACTCAGTTTGGGATTGATCAATCGCAGGCTTTTTAAGATACAGATAGAGCAACACCCCTTCCCCGAAGAGTATTTACAGAATAAAATAAAACATTTTGCCGCAAAGTATAAGCTGCCCGAAGGTGAGGCCGCCTACCTGATTTCTTCCGACGAAATATCAACCAATATGTATAACGAGCAAGACGACAGCATCGATATTCTTTATAAAGACGGCTCATGCCGCGATATTTCAGAGGCCTCGGATATGCTCAATATTCAACTATTATCCAAGCGAATAAAAAAGTATTATTGTTGTTTTTTGCGAGATTGAAAAATATTTACGTAATTTGTACACCCTATGGAATTTAACGCTCAACAAATAGCGGCATTTTTACAAGGCATGGTTGAAGGCGACCCCGATGTGAAAATCAATAACTTTTCAAAGATTGAAGAAGGTAAACCGAACACTATTTCATTCCTTGCCAATCCTAAATACACGCATCATATCTACGATACCAATGCCTCGGTGGTATTGGTGAACGATGACTTTGTGCCCGAAAAAGACTTGCCCCAAACCCTCACCCTGATACGTGTACCCGATGCTTATGCAGCTTTGGCACAGCTATTAGATATGGTAGACAAATCGAACGCGCGGAAAAAGGGTATCGAACAACCCAGCTACATCAGCGCTTCGGCTCAGTTGAACAAAGAGAAAGTATATATAGGCGCATTTGCTTATATCGGCGAGAACGTTAGTTTGGGCGAAGACGTAGAGATTTATCCCAATGCTTATGTAGGAGATAATGTGAGTATAGGTGATAACACCATCGTATATGCCGGAGCCAAAATATACGCCGGCTGTACCATCGGGCGCAACTGCATCTTGCACGCAGGCTCGGTAATCGGTTCAGACGGGTTCGGCTTTGCGAAAGAGGGCAACGTATATAAGAAAATCCCCCAATTGGGCAACGTAATCATCGAAGACGAGGTGGAGGTAGGAGCAAACACCACTATCGACCGCGCCGTGATGGAGTCAACCGTGATACGCCGGGGCGTGAAGCTGGACAACCTGATACAAATAGCCCACAACGTAGAGGTGGACGAAAACACCGCTATGGCTGCCCAGGTAGGCATATCAGGCTCTACCAAAGTGGGAAGGAATTGCGTAATTGGCGGACAAGTAGGCTTGGCAGGACATATAAACATAGGCGACAATACCAGCATTGGAGCACAAGCGGGAATAATGAAAGACGTACCCGAAGGAAGCCGTATAATAGGCAGCCCGGCAATAGACGTGAACCGCTTCTTCCGCTCGAATGTGGTATTTAATCGTCTGCCCGAGATATACCGCCAGCTAAATAGCATGGAGAGAGACATAGAAAACATTAAAAAGATAATAAAGAAGTAATAATGAGTAAGCAACATACCTTACAAAAGAGTTTTTCATTTAAAGGCAAAGGTCTGCACACGGGACTGAAAATTAATATCCGTTTCAATCCTGCTCCCGAAAACTATGGATATAAAATTAAACGAGTAGATTTAGAGGATCAACCCGTTATTGATGCTGTGGCCGAAAACGTAAGCGGCACGCAACGAGGTACTGTATTGTCGAAGCGAGGCGTTCAGGTAAGCACGGTGGAACATGCGCTGGCAGCGCTTTATGCCGCGCGCGTCGACAACTGCCTGATAGAAGTAGACGCCCCCGAATTTCCCATACTCGACGGTAGCGCCGGAGAATATGCACGCGCCATTGAGGAAGTGGGCTTAAAGGAGCAAAACGTTGAGCGTGATTATTACGTCATCAAAAATAAGATAGAAGTAAGAGATGAAGAGAGCGGCTCTTCGCTGGTGCTATTGCCCGACGACCGGTTTGTCGCCAATGTGCTTATATCGTTCAATTCCGTAATCCTCGATAATCAGTACGCCACGCTCGAGCGCCTGGAAGACTTCAACACGCAGATTGCCGACAGCCGTACCTTTGTTTTTGTACGTGAAGTAGAACCCTTGCTGGAGAACAACCTGATAAAGGGTGGCGACCTGGACAATGCCATCGTTATTTACGAAAAACAAATATCGCAGGAGAAATACGACCAGTTGGCCGACAAAATGAACGTGACCCGCAAAGACGCTACACAATTGGGTTACATCATGAATAAGCCCTTGGTATTTCCCAACGAACCCGCACGGCATAAGTTGCTCGACCTGATCGGCGACATCGCATTGATAGGGAAACCGCTTCGCGGCCGTATCATCGCCACCTGTCCCGGTCATAAAATAAATAATAAGTTGGCGCGCATGATAAGAAAAGAGGTGAAACTGAACGAAGTGCAATCACCTTACTACGATCCTAACGCCATGCCGGTAATGGACATCAACCGCATCAAGGAATTATTGCCCCACCGCTATCCGTTTCTTTTAATAGAGAAAGTATTGGAGATGGGCGAAAAACATATTGTAGGGCTAAAGAACGTATCGGTAAACGAACCCTTCTTTGTCGGGCACTTTCCCGAAGAACCCGTAATGCCCGGCGTTTTGCTCGTCGAGTCGATGGCACAAACCGGAGCGCTGCTTGTTCTGAACAAACTGGAAGAGGCGCATCGCTACTCTACCTATTTCCTCAAGATAGACAATGTGAAGTTCCGTCGCAAGGTAGTTCCCGGCGACACATTGATATTCCGCCTCGAAATACAGAGCGAGATCCGTCACGGTATTGCCAACATGAAGGGCTATTGCTTTGTAGGCGAAACCCTAGCCTGCGAAGCCGAATTTATGGCACAAATCATTAAAAACAAATAAAAAGCGTTATGACCCCAAACTATACAAACATCCATCCCGATGCCATTATAGGCGAGAACGTAACCATCAGCCCGTTTGTAACCATCGACAAGAACGTGGTTATCGGCGACGGAACCTATATCTACCCCAACGCCGTAATTTTATCGGGTGCGCGTATCGGCAAGAACTGCCAGATATTTCCGAGTGCTGTAGTATCCGGTATTCCCCAAGACTTGAAGTTCAAAGGAGAAGAATCGCTCTGCATTATAGGCGACAACACCACCATTCGCGAGTGCGCCACCATAAACCGGGGTACAGCCGCCCGCGAACAAACCGTAGTAGGAAATAATTGCCTTGTCATGGCCTATTCGCACGTTGCACACGACTGCATTGTAAAAGACCACGTAATACTCGGCAACTCCACACAACTGGCTGGAGAGGTGGAAGTAGACGATTACGCCATCCTGAGCGGGGGTACGCTCGTTCATCAATTTTCTCGCATTGGAAAACATGTGATGATACAAGGCGGCTCGCGCCTGAGCAAAGATATTCCGCCGTTTATTACCGCTGGTCGTGAACCGATTAGCTTTTCAGGCGTTAATATAGTAGGCCTTCGCCGACGAGGCTTTGCCAACGAACGCATCGGACAAATTCAAGAAATATACCGCATACTTTACCAACTGGGGATGAACAACAAAGACGCCGTTAAGTACATCGAGACCACCGTCCCCGACTCGGAAGAGAAACAGGAGATTCTCACCTTTGTTACCGGCTCGCAACGCGGTATAATTCGAGGATACATAGAATAAAAAGAGAGACAAAAGCATGATTTACAGATTTATTATTTTATCAGACGAGGTAGATGACTTCAGACGGGATATTGAGCTGGATGCCGAGGCTACGTTTTTCGACCTGCACAGTGCTATTCTCGAATCTACCGGATATGAAAAAGACCAAATGGCTTCCTTCTTTCTTTGCGACGAAGATTGGATAAAGAGACAAGAAGTCACACTGATAGAAATGGATTCCGATCCAGACGAAGACAATTTCGTAATGGAAGCCACCCGGCTCAACGAGCTGCTCGACGAAGAGCGCCAGAAACTCATCTATGTGTTTGAGTACCTCACCGAGCGTTCCTTCTTTATGGAGCTGCGCGAAATAAAGCCCGGCAAGCACATGCCCAAAGCCAAGGTAACACGTTCTTCGGGCGAAGCGCCCCCACAGATTACATTGTTTGAAGAAATGGACTTCAACGTTCCTACTGTAATCACCAACCTGAGAGAAGAATTGTTTGACAACGAAGTTAATTTAGACGAGTACGACGAGGATGACTTCGGCGGACTAACCGAAGATAATCCCTTTGATAATTTTTAAGTGAAAACACTGATCGTAATTTTAGGGCCCACAGCCGTGGGCAAAACCCGTGTGAGCCTGCAAATGGCCAAGCTGCTAAAGACCGTAATCCTGTCGGCCGATTCGCGCCAGCTGTACAAAAACCTGTCTATAGGTACAGCTGCACCCACCCCAAAAGAGAAAAAGAAGATAGAACACTACTTCGTCGAACAGTTGGAGCTGGAAGATTACTACAGCGCCAGCCAGTATGAACAAGACGTATTGAAAAAACTCGACGAACTCTTCCGCGAGCGCGACACGGCTATCCTCTCGGGTGGATCGATGATGTATATTGATGCCGTTTGCCACGGAATAGACGATATCCCCACCATCGACGAAGAGTTGCGTCAGGAATTGCAGTTGCGTTATCAAAACGAAGGCATAGAGCCGATAAAAGAACAGTTGCGCCTGCTCGACCCCATCTTTTATCGGCAGGTAGACCTCGACAATCATAAGCGCGTAATCCACGCTGTAGAAGTTTGCCTTATGGCCGGCAAGCCCTATTCCTCGCTCAGGACGAATACCCGCAAGCAACGTCCTTTCCAGATTATTAAGATAGGACTTACCCTTGATAGAGACGAACTATACGAACGCATCAATACACGCGTAGACGAAATGATGGCCAACGGACTGCTCGACGAAGCAAAAAGCGTTTATCCCAAACGGCACCTCAACTCGCTCAACACCGTGGGCTACAAAGAGCTCTTCGAATATTTCGACGGCGAAGCAGATCTCGACACCGCCGTAGAGAAAATAAAACAAAACACCCGTATTTACTCGCGCAAGCAAACATCATGGTTTAAGCGCGACAAAGAAATCAAATGGTTCCACCCCGACGAGAAGCAAAAAATAATAGCATACATCCGCAAACAACTGAATGCGGTTGTTATTGAATGAAATAACATGAAAACCCTGGAAAGGATAGACGATTTCTCTTCGCTGTTTGCAGCGACTGCATTAATCTTAGTGTTTTTCCATGATAGAACCGGAAACGACAGTTTGCTGAACATATCGTTGGGCGCGTTTCTTATACTATTCGGCCTAAACCTATATTATATAGTGAACGCATATCCCCTGTTAAAACAAAAAAAGATAAAAACTTGGGGATTTGTTTCCAATATCATAAGCTTCTTAGTTTCGGCCGCCATAATTATCCTGTATTTTATAGTGAAATAATTGTCGTTTATTTTATTACTTTTGCATAATGATTAACGATAATACTCCCGTGCTTACTACCAACGTCAAGGGCGAATTGATGGATTCTAATCCGCCCAAGGTGATGGGAATACTCAACATCACGCCCGACTCGTTCTACTCCGGAAGCCGCAAGCAAACAGAGAAAGAAATAATAGCGCGTACGCATCAAATCATGGATGAAGGCGCCGATATAGTGGATGTGGGAGGCTATTCCTCGCGCCCGAGCGCCGTTTTTGTAGACGAGCGCGAAGAGATGGAGCGGCTGGCCTTTGGGTTGAAGCTGCTTTTTCGCGAGTTCCCCCAAGCCATCGTCTCAGTCGACACCTTTCGCGCCCCCGTGGCCCGGATGGCGGTGGAAGAATACGGTGCGGCAATAATAAACGATATTTCGGGCGGAGAAATAGACGCGGCGATGTTCCAAACCGTAGCGCAATTGCAAGTCTCCTATATCTTAATGCACATGCGCGGTACGCCTCAAACCATGATGCAACACACACATTACGAGAACCTGCAGAAAGAGGTGTTCCTTTATTTCGCCCAAAAAATCAACCAACTGCACCGGTTGGGTGTCAACGATATTTGGGTAGACCCCGGCTTCGGATTCAGCAAAACCACCGAGCAAAACTTCCGGCTCTTGGATGATTTGGAAGAATTCCGTATCTTTGAACTTCCGTTGCTGGTAGGTTTCTCGCGCAAGACCATGATTCGCGACGTGCTGGGCACAACCGCCGAGGAAAGCCTGAACGGAACAACCGCCCTCAACATGCTGGCGCTTACCAAGGGCGCCGATATATTGCGGGTGCACGATGTAAAGGAAGCGGTGGAGACCGTTAAATTATTCACAGCCACACAAAACACAAACTGATGTTATTTCATTTCGGTATTAAAGACGCCATCGATGTATTGCTCGTTGCCTTTTTCTTGTACGAGCTTTACCTCTTGATGAAGAAGACCAATACTACCGCTATCTTTCTGGGTATATTGGCTTTTATAGTCATTTGGTTGCTGGTTTCGCAGGTATTCGAGATGCGCTTGATGGGTGCCATTCTCGATAAATTTATCGGCGCCGGTTTTATCCTCCTCGTGGTGGTGTTTCAGAAAGAAATACGCGATTTCTTGCAAACCTTGGGGTCCAACAAAGGGATGCGTTTTATAATGAAGCTCTTCAAGCCGAAGAACAAAGGCGTAGAAGAAGATATATCTACCATTATGCCCATTGTTATGGCCTGCCTCGATATGGCAAAGCGCAAAGAAGGTGCACTGATAGCCATTCAACAAGAAATGCCCCTCGACCAGTTTGTAGAAACAGGCGAAATCATCAATGCCAATATCTCGGCGCGACTCATTGAGAATATTTTCTTTAAGAATAGTCCCTTGCACGATGGAGCTATGATTATCACCGGGAAAAAGATAGTGGCCGCCGGCTGTATCCTGCCCGTATCGCAGCGCAAAGACATCCCCAAAGAGCTGGGGCTGAGACACCGCTCGGCCTTGGGTCTCTCGCAAGAGACCGATGCACGCGTGGTAATTGTTTCGGAAGAAACCGGCAATATTTCCTTAGCCGAAGGCGGCCGATTACACGTTGATATTTCAGGTAATGAGTTGCAAAATCTGCTTGCGGCGAAATAAACAAAACAGAACAGACCTTAGCGTTGTTATTTTTATAACAACCGATTTATACATTTAATTAATTATACCGATTATGAAACTCATGCAAGACATAATAGCCCGAGCCAAGGCAAACAAGCAACGTATTGTATTGCCCGAGGGCACGGAAGACCGGACGTTGCAAGCCGCCAACCGGTTGGTGGGCGACCAGGTGGCCGAGATCATCCTGCTGGGTAATCCCGACGAGGTAATGAAGCTCGCTGCCGCGCGAAATCTGAATCATATTAACCGGGGGATGATTATCGACCCTGCCAATCACGATAAAAAAGAATCGTATGCCCAATTGCTCGCCGAGTTGCGGAAGAGTAAAGGCCTGACCATCGACGAAGCCCGCCGCTTGGCAGAAGACCCCTTATACCTGGCCTGCCTGATGATAAAGGCCGGTGATGCCGACGGTGAAATAGCCGGCGCTGCAAATACCACGGGCGACGTACTACGTCCCGCCTTGCAAATCATCAAAACCAAACCAGGCATCAGTGTGGTGTCGGGCGCCTTTCTCATGTTCACCCAAGCCCACGAGTACGGAAAAGACGGCTTATTAATCTTTGCCGATTGTGCCGTGATGCCCAATCCCACCGCAAAAGAGCTGACCGAGATAGCCGTGGCTTCGGCCGAGACGGCACAGGTGATTGCCGGCTTAGAACCTCGGGTAGCCATGCTTAGCTTCTCTACCAAAGGGAGCGCCAAGCATGAGATGATAGACAAAGTAGTAGAGGCCACTAAGCTGGCGAAAGCCATGGCTCCCGAATTACTTATCGACGGTGAATTGCAGGCCGATGCGGCTCTGGTTCCCTTCATAGGTGAAAAGAAAGCGCCGGGAAGCCCCGTGGCCGGTCACGCCAATGTGCTCGTATTCCCCAATTTGGAGTGCGGAAACATCAGCTATAAATTGGTAGAGCGACTGGGACATGCCGTAGCCGTAGGGCCTATATTGCAAGGCATGGCCGCTCCGGTCAACGATCTGTCGCGCGGTTGCTCGGTAGACGATATATATAATATGGTAGCCATCTGTGCCAATCAGGCGATAGGAGTTAAGAGCTAAACACCTCCCCCCAACCCCCTCCCAAGGAGGGGGAACTGGAGGAAATATTATAAAGCAAAAAACGAGAAAATGAACATTCGCTTCACAACTCCCCCTCCTTGGGAGGGGGTTGGGGGGAGGTGAACATTAAACGATAAAACAGTATATGTCAAAAACAATCAGAGAACCGATAGAACCTTTCGGTTTATTCTCGAAGAATAAACACCGGTCGCTTTTCTCGAAGATAGG
>DAIREI010000028.1:0-9267 GCA_036795675.1 Bacteroidales bacterium | reverse complement strand
AATTAAAATATTGTACTATCTTTGCAATGTCATTTTAATATCATTTTAATATCATTTTAATTGTAATAATACTATGAAGACACAAGAAGAAATTTTCAGGGGAGTTAAGTTGAATGGGATTGCTATGCTAATCCTGATGTTAGTTGCATTTGGCCTTATCATCTACGCTTTTGTATGGACACTCAACACGGGTTTAAGCGAGGTGCTTACTACGGTGCTGATTATTGCGGAGGTTTTGCTTATGATTACCAATCTGATTTGTTGGTTTGGCTTTATGCTGATCGAACCGAATGAAGCCATGGTGATGATCTTCTTCGGGAAATACAAGGGAACTGTAAAAGAGAATGGTTACTTCTGGGTAAACCCCTTCTACACCAAGAAGAAGCTGATACTGCGGGCGCGCAACTTAGACGCCGAGCCTATCAAGGTAAACGACAAGAACGGAAACCCGGTACTCATCGGGCAGATTATCGTGTGGCGGGTAGTGGACACTTACAAGGCCTCATTTGATATTGACAATGCTTCCAAATCTAAGGTGGTAGCCGGCCAAACCGTTAATATCACCGACAAGATGCTGGCCTTCGAGCACTTTGTGAAAGTACAAGGCGATGCAGCATTGCGCTATGTGGCAGGACAATACGCCTACGACAACTCGATAGACGAAGACGAAAAGCTGACCTTGCGCGCTGGCGGAGAAGAAATAAACGAGATACTAGAAGCGCAACTCAACGAGCGATTGGCGCTGGCGGGTATAGAAGTGATAGAAGCCCGAATCAACTACCTGGCCTATGCTCCCGAAATTGCTGCTGTGATGCTTCGTCGCCAACAGGCCGATGCTATTATCGCCGCTCGCGAGAAAATAGTAGAAGGCGCTGTGGGTATGGTGAAACATGCCTTGGAAATGCTTTCGGAAGAGCAGGTAGTAGACCTCGACGACGACAAGAGAGCCGCCATGGTGTCTAACCTGATGGTAGTATTGTGCAGCGACGAGTCGGCCCAGCCCGTACTAAATACAGGCACGTTGCATCAGTAAAACACAAGAAACGCTATTATGGCCAATGAGAAAGAAAATAAACCCAAGCCGTTTGTACTGCGGATAGATCCCGATACGATGGAGTCTATCGAAAAATGGGCAGCCGACGAGTTCCGAAGCGTCAACGGGCAGATACTTTATATCCTCGATCAGGCGTTGAAGAAAAGCGGCCGTGCAAAGAAAAAGAAATAAAATAATGAATAGGGCGTTACCTTTTCAACATAAAATCGTCTTTATTACAGAAGGCGATTTTTTATTAAACATTAAATAGATATAGTCATGAAAAAAATGGTATTAAGCGTATTAGCAGTAATAGTTTTCAGTTTTCAGCCTGGATTGGCGCAAAACTCGTCAATCAGTACATTGCTCAACGAGTTGTCGGCCGACACCTACGGCACCGTACTCTTAAAGATGGATTTGACCAAAGAAATGGGCGTACTTCCTTATGAAGAAATAGATGCAATGGAAGTTTACACGATCCATGAAGATGAGGGAAACATCGACAGGAAGATGCTGAATGAACTGAAAGAACGGCTCTACACCCTGAAATCGGATGCCGAGTATGCCAGCCTTATGCAGGTGAAGGATGAAGGCGACCACGTAGACATGTATATCAAGCAAGTGGGCGACCGCATCAAAGAACTGGTTATGTTTATCATCGAATCAGACGACCCTAACGATGATGACGATGGAGATCTGGTAATCATTCGAATTAAAGGCGACTTCTCGGAAGATGATTTGGGTGAATTGCTAAAAGACGTCAACATCTAATGGATGCGGAAACCTTCAAACGGACATTTTTACCTCTTCACGCCAAGCTCTACCGGATTGCGTATCGGATAGTTGAGAGCCAGGAAGATGCAGAAGATATTCTTCAAGACACCTATGTGAAACTTTGGGAGAAACGCAGCGAAATGCCTCACGTCCTCAACCTGGAAAGTTTTGCCGTAACCATGCTGAAAAATGCCTGTCTCGATTTTCTGAAAAAGCATAAGATACACCAAGTATCGACCGATGATACAGACGTGCCCGCCGCCGAGTCGTTCGTCAAACAATATGAAAACAGAGAAGCCGTTGAGCTGCTTCACCTCTATATTGAGCGTTTGCCGCAGCAACAGAAGAAAGTCTTCCACTTGCACTACCGCGACGACTATTCGGTGAAAGAAATAGAACAAATAACCGGGCTTGCAGTAAGCAATATAAAAGTAATACTGTCGAGAGCAAGAAACAACTTAAAAGCGCTCCACCTAAAAGCATCCATATTATGAATACAGAACAAAACATAGACCAAATTATGAATGAGATTTTTGATGAGGAAACCGCAAGGATAGAGATCCCCGAAGGCCTCGAAGACTGCTTGAGTGCGCTGATTGATAAGTTGGATGAGAAGGAAGCCAAAGCGCGCAAACAACGCTCGATGTGGCTGTGGATAGGAAGTGCGGCGGCAGCAATCACCCTGATATTCGCCACAGGCGCCTTTTACCTGAGTAAGACCGACGGCCATTTCGGCTCCAACCCCAACTACGCTGTCTCCGACATTGATGACCCCGAAGTAGCCTACCGGGAAACCGTAAAGGCGCTGACCATGGTGTCGCAGAATTTCAATAAGGGAATGGATCAGTTGGCACTGGCCGAGACCAAAGCAAACGAAGCAAATACAATAATAAATAAAACAATTAAAGACTTAAAGAAATGAAAGCAAAAGTAGTATTGATTAGCCTTATATTGTTAGGCACAACCTTCGGAGCCAACGCGCAATCCGATGTATTCGAGAGACTCTCCAACGAAAAGCACGTAACGGTAGTTACCATTACTAAAACCTTGTTGAACATGATGCCTAAGGCTGTGGACGAAATGGATGTGGAAGGCATGAAGATTTCAGAAATTCTCGGTAAACTTGAGCATATTGATGTCTTCACCACCGAAGACGCCGCCGCCAAGAAGATTATGCGCGACGGAGCCAATGCCCTCCTCAAAAACAACAAATCTTACGAAGCGCTCATGAAAATGAAGGACGAAGGCCAGGAAATGGGAATCTATATCGAGCGAGGCGCGGGCGACCTGATCGAATCGCTGATTATGTTTGTAGACGATGACGACGAATCGGTACTTATCCGTCTGCTTGGCAACTTTACTATCGAAGATATTCAGAAAGTAACCGAAGGATTCGATATGTAACAGGAAAATACTTATCTTTGTCTCCTAATCCGCTATTAGCCCTTTATGACTAACAAGATAAGTAGTAAATCTTTCCGAAAAGAATCAATGAAAAGCATCATCATTTTTGTGGTGTTGCTTTTCTCTTTTCATTTTTCGTGGAAATTATGTATCGACGGCGACATGGCCGGCGACCAAATGTATCTCTTCGGCAAAGACGTCACCCCGGCCTGGTTCACTACGGTTGTCCGTTGGCTCACGCTCGCCATCGCTTGGTTTGTCCGCCTTTTCCCTAATACCGACTCGTTGGTGGTGGGAAACAATATCCTCTATTTCCCCGATGGCGGTATAAAGATAGGAATAGTATGGGGTTGCACGGGGCTTAAACAATTATTCATTTTCTGCGGAATCATGATTCTTTACCGGTGCATCAGCATTCGCCGCAATCTTCAACCAGCAGGCAAGCCCAAATACCGTGTCCGTTTTAATCCCTATTGGGATAAGCTGTGGTATATTCCCCTGGGTTGCATTGTCCTTAGTATATATAATGTGATGCGTATCGGATTTGTCGTTCTCCTTACACGCGGTCATGCCGATCGCTTCGAAGGCTTGCACGACGGGTTGTTCCGCTATATATATTATGGTATCATTTTCCTTCTCTGGGTGATTTGGGAAGAAGTATACGCAAAAAATAAATATCATTACTATGAAGATAAGCAATAAGTTGGAAATGTTGCGCAAGGCCATGCAATCGGCCGGAGTGCAAGCTTGTATCGTACCCACAACCGATCCCCATATTAGTGAATATACCCCTGCCCGCTGGGAAACCCGCCAATGGATTACCGGCTTTACCGGATCGGCCGGAACAGCAGTAATAACCTTAGATAAGGCCGGACTGTGGACCGACTCGCGCTATTTTCTTCAAGCGGCACAGCAATTAGAGGGTACAGGAATCCAACTTTTCAAAGCAGGGCTGCCCGATACCCCCACTTACATGCAATGGCTGGAAAGTGAATTGCCGGCCGATAGCGTTATCGGCATCGAAGGCGATGTGTTTGCCGCCAACGAAGTCCTTGCCATGCAGCAGCAATTCAGCAGCAATCAACTCAAACTCAATACCGACTTTGCCCCTTGGGATGAACTTTGGAGCGACCGCCCCACTATCCCCTCCGATAAAATCTTTACCTTACCCATAGAACTCACCGGTCTTACGGTGATAGAGAAGATAAAAACAGTTACGGACGAAATCGTCCAAGCCGGAGCGTCGGGTACGGTTCTTGCCTCGCTCGATACCATCGCTTGGATGTTTAACCTGCGCGGAACGGATATTCCCTACAATCCTGTGGCCGTAAGCTATGCTTACATTTCTAGTGCCGAAACGGTTCTTTTCATCAATCCCGAAAAAGTAACCGAAGAGAGTTTGGGTTTCCTCTCCTCGCAAGGCGTAACCTTGGCCGATTACAATAAGATATATTCTTATATCGACCGATTGCCTAAGCAAACCAAGCTGCTTGTCGCTCCTTCCAAGATAAACTTCAAGCTATATAAAGCAATAGAAGAGCATTGTACGTTGGTGACTACGGACATTCATCCCGTTGATCGACTGAAAAGCGTCAAGAACCCCATCGAGATTGCCGGTATGCGCAACGCCATGGAAAAAGACGGAGTAGCCCTCGTGCGTTTCCTTATGTGGTTGGAAAAGGCGATGGATAACAGGGAGACCGTAACCGAATTAGATATAGCACGTAAATTGGTAGAGTACCGTAGCGAGCAACCGCTCTACTTCAGCGAAAGCTTCGGTACCATAGCCGGCTATAACGACCATGGCGCCATAGTGCATTACTCGGCCAATGAAGAATCAAACGCCGTAATCAAACCCGGCGGATTACTGCTCGTCGATTCGGGCGCACAATATTTTGATGGTACTACCGACATTACCCGCACCATAGCTGTCGGTCCCGTATCGCCCGAAATGAAGCACGATTTCACCCAAGTGCTCAAAGGAAACATCGCTCTCTCTTCCGCTCGTTTCCCTCAGGGAACAGTAGGGATGCAACTCGACATCCTTGCACGACAATTCCTCTGGAAAAGCGGCGAAAACTACCTCCATGGTACCGGCCACGGTATCGGCTGTTTCCTCAATGTGCATGAAGGGCCGCAAAGCATCCGCATGAACTACAACCCCGAACCGATTCGTCCCGGAATGATTACCTCCAACGAGCCGGGGCTTTATCGTGCCGGACAATATGGCATTCGCATCGAGAATTTATTGCTGACGATAGAAGACGGCGCCACCGATTTCGGTCAATTCAATGCTTTCGAAACCCTCACGCTCTGTCCGATAGATACGAACCTTATTGACGATTCGTTGATGAGTCCTGAAGAGATTACATGGTTGAATAATTATCATAATATGGTGCACGACTTACTAAGCCCGATGCTAAATGAAGAAGAAAGAGAATGGCTGAGAAAGAAATGTGCTTATATATTGGAATTCTGATGTGTTGACCCCAAGAGCGCAACTACGTTTTACTTAGTATAGTTGTTTGGATAATGTTATCTTTGCAACGTAAATTATTAATTATATTCCTATGAAAAAAGCATTTGTATTGTTAGTGCTGGCTCTGCCAATGTTGTTTTTATTTTCATGCAATGATGATGACAACAACGGATTCCTATTTTCCGATATAAAACCGGGAGAAATGGAAGTGAGAGAATATATTCCAACCAACAATTGGGATAAGAATAAAATAGCTGACAACAGGTTGACGATAGTGACCTCCAACTCTGAGTTGATGAATTACGTAGAGGGATCTAAACAAGAGAGCGGCATTGACTTCGACAACTACGTAATGTTTCTCACCAAAGCCAGCTCCAAGACATCCAATCTTACAGAACCTATTTATAAAATAATCTACGAAGAAAAAAAACATTATAACATATTTGTGCTTATATACGAAGGCGGATATGACGAACCTGAAGATAAAATCATGGCTCTTGTAGTAAAAAGAAACGGGAAGCCCTATACTGCCGAACTGGACATGAGCGTGGAATCCATCTCACTTACGCCCATCGATGTAAAGATTAGTCGTGAGGGTGATGTTGTACCTAATAATATTTACGGATATATAATCAGAAGTAAATACATACTGGATAATGAGTTTGTTGTTGAGGGTGACATAGACAAGTACAACATTGATTTTGATAAACACGACCTCTTTGTCGTAAAAGTCGTTTCAGAAGATAATATTTTAGATATCATCGATTATGATTTGCTCATCAACTCAAACGGCGATGGTCAGTTGAGTATGAAAATAATAAAGGGGAAAAGTCCTACTGCAAGCACTAAATATTTAGTTCTTATTGGCCCCAAAACCAAAGAAGACAGAACTTTCAGCTTTTTTTGGACTTATGTTAATGCCTTATAAGAAGAGCGTCAAATTATTACTTATATAAGATTATCCTCCTCGCCGATAAATACCTGTCCTTATAATACAACTCTTTGATGGAGGTCTCCACTATCCCCCTCGACGAGGAAGCGTGGATAAACGTGAAGTCGCCATGGCGGTCTACTTCCGTTACGATGCCTACATGCCCCACGCGCTTCTTCTTTTTATCGCGTCCTTTGAAAAAGACAAGGTCGCCGGGCAACACATCACGCCGATTCACCTTTTTACCTATCTTGCTTTGGTCGGTAGTGGTACGGGGCAGGTTGTAACCGAACTCTTTATACACATATTGCGAATAACCCGAGCAGTCGAAGCCTTTGGGTGTGGTACCTCCCGACCTGTACTTCACCCCCTCGTACTTTCGCGCGTATTTAATTAAATCGTCCACCTCACCCTGCCTCTTTTTGCCTCCTTGTCGTAGCGAACCGCAAGAAGTAAAGATCAACAGAATGAACAGTAGATAAGCAACGCGACGTGTATTCATCAATTATTTATTAGTAATTGTGTACAAAGCTATATTATTTTGCCTAATTTTGCAAGCGAAAATTTCGCGAAGCGAAATGAGTTCAAAGATTTAAGGATTCAACGATTCAAAAAAGCGAAAAATAAACAGAAAGGATATAGACTTCGCTTCGTGTAATCTTTGTATTATTAAATAATTAAATCTTTGTGTTATTGAATTATTGAACAATTGAATTATTAAATAAAATTTTATCATGAATAAAATTTTGAACAAAGAAACCCTCTCCGAAAATGTGGTAAAGCTTGTGGTAGACGCCCCGCTTATCGCCAAGGCTGCCCGTGCAGGGCATTTTGTCATCGTAAGAGTAGGGAAATTGGGCGAGCGCATTCCGTTAACCATTGCCGCCGCCGACAAAGACAAGGGAACGATAACCCTTATTATTCAACGCGTAGGCAATTCTTCTTCCAAGATTGCCGCGCTCAACGCGGGCGATGAAATCACCGACTTGGTTGGACCTTTGGGTAAAGCCACGCGCATCGAGAACTTCGGAACTGTAGTCTGCGCCTGCGGAGGAGTGGGTACGGCGCCCATGTTGCCCATTGTAGAGGCTATGAAAAAGGCAGGCAATAAAGTGATTACTGTTCAGGCCGCCCGAACCAAAGACCTCATCATCTTGGAAAAAGAGATGGCGGAATATTCTGACGAAGTCGTTATCATGACCGACGATGGTTCGTATGGAGAGAAAGGCTTGGTAACCGATGGCGTGGAAGAAGTGATTAAGCGCGAGAAGGTAGACCTGTGCGTAACCATAGGACCTGCCGTGATGATGAAGTTTGTGGCGCTGCTCACCAAAAAATACGACATCCCCACCGTGGCCTCACTAAACACCATTATGGTCGATGGCACGGGAATGTGCGGAGCCTGCCGCATTACCGTGGGCGGACAGACCAAATTCGTTTGCGTAGACGGCCCCGAATTCGACGCCCACCAAGTGGACTTCGACGAAATGATAATGAGACTGAATGCCTATAAAGAATACGAATAACATACACCCATGATTGACCACGAATACCTGAAAGAACAACGAAGCGAGCCTTGGCGCGAAGAGCTGCGCAAGACCATGAAGAATAAAGAACGGGCCGATATCCCACGCGTAAAGATGCCCGAGTTGGATGCCGAGTACCGCTCGCACAACTACGAAGAAGTGAATCTGGGGCTGTCGCTCGAGCAAGCCCTGATAGAAGCCAAGCGTTGTCTCGATTGCCCAGACCCACAGTGCATGACAGGGTGTCCTGTAGAGATTAATATCCCCAAATTTATCAAGAATATAGAGCGTAACGAGATACTGGAGGCGGCTAAGGCGCTGAAAGAAACCTCGGCGCTTCCTGCCGTTTGTGGTCGTGTATGTCCTCAGGAGAAACAATGCGAAAGCAAGTGTATGCTATTGAGGATGAGGAAAGAACCTGTAGCCATCGGCTACCTCGAACGTTTTGCTGCCGACTTTGAGCGGGAATCGGGTTCCATCTCTGTCCCCGAGTTGGCCGAAAGCAACGGAATCAAGATTGCGGTAGTTGGCTCAGGCCCCGCAGGCCTGTCTTTCGCGGGCGATATGGCTAAGTTCGGCTATGATGTCACGGTATTCGAGGCGCTTCACGAGATAGGCGGCGTGCTCAAATACGGCATTCCCGAGTTCCGTTTGCCCAACGACATCGTAGATGTCGAGATAGAGATATTGCGCAAGATGGGCGTGAAGTTCCACACCAATATCATTATAGGTAAAACCATTTCGTACGACGACCTGAAAGAGGAAGGCTACAAAGGCATCTTCGTAGCCAGCGGAGCAGGCTTGCCCAACTTTATGAATATCCCGGGTGAGAACCTGTCGGGGGTACTTTCATCGAACGAATACCTTACGCGCGTTAACCTGATGTATGCCAATCAGGCCGAGAGTGATACGCCCGTCTTCTTCGGAAAGAAAGTAGCCGTGATAGGTGGTGGAAATACGGCTATGGACTCGGTGCGAACCGCCCGCCGTTTGGGAGCCGATGAGGCGATGATTGTCTACCGCCGTTCGGAAGAAGAAATGCCTGCCAGGGTAGAGGAGGTGAAGCACGCTAAGGAAGAAGGCATCCTATTTTTGAACCTCTACAATCCCATTAAGTATA
>DAIREI010000027.1:0-9438 GCA_036795675.1 Bacteroidales bacterium | reverse complement strand
CGGGGCCGGGCTATCCGTTGCAATGTTTTGCCGCAAGCGGCAAAAGCATTTCCACTACTATCCCTAACGCGCGGGCGCACGCATACGATAATGGCAAACCCGTAAGCCGAAGGCTTAAAATAACTTAGGATAGGGTTTCAACCCTATCGAAGCAAAGCACATCCTCCTCACATCCGCCCCGGAAGGGCGGAGTAGAAAGGCAATGTTTATATAATCCTTTCAGGATATTTAGATGAGAGAAGAATCATCTTTTAGTAGGGTTAAAACCCTATTCTTAGCTACATCAAGCCTTCGGCTTTACGTTCGCTCCGCATCATTTTAACACCCAACCGTTAATTTTCCGTTAAAACCGCTCCGCTTTTTTAACCTTTCTCCCCTATTGTTAAATCATTAACGAATATTTACGCAATAAACCGCTAAGATTCATTAATCCGTTAACATTATTCCCCCGATAGGGAGAAAATAGGGTTCCGTTATATCCTATATATAACTACTCTATCGGCCCATACAGGCCTTCAATCACCACGCCTTAGGGTTGATTATTAAAGCATTAGGGTTTGGCCATAGAACCAATAGGGCTTAGGGGCGGCAAGCCCTATTCTCTCTGTAAACAACAATAGGCTTAACACGATGTTAACCTATGGTTAACGTACTGTTAAGCCTATTGTCTCCGCCTATACGCCGTATTCTTACTCGTGGCAAGCCCTATTGGCTCCGCCGACACTCTGTATTCTCCCGGGCTGAAAAGCGCTATCTACTTGATGGTAATAAACGGTAGGTTGTCGTTGCCCATATAGGTGGGCATTTTGCCGTCCCACTTGTTGATGGCCATTTCTTGCAATACCATGGGCGAAAGCGAGGCTTGCTTAATTTTCTGAGCCTCGGCTTCCAGCTTCATCCGCTCCAGTGTAAACTTGGCGGCCAAAGCGCCTTGTTCGGCAATCTTCTTATCTTCGATGGCCTTATTAAACTCGTCGCTGAAGTCGTGGTTGGTAATCAGCAAGGTCTTCACCAGCACGCCGTTGCTCTCTACCTGGTTGGCAAACGACGAACGGATGCGGTTTGATATCTCCTGACGCTTCTCTACGAACACCTCGATGGGGTATTCGGCAATGACGGCATTGATTTTTCGGCCAGCGTAGGATGCACCAGCGTCTCTTCGATGCGCGTTCCGTAGGTTTGATAGATATAGTCCATCTTGTTGGGATCGAGTGAGTAGACCAAATCAACCGTTACGGCTATCGTTTGAATATCGCTCGATGACACCTCGGTTTTTACGCTTAGGTTGCGGTCACGGATAGACATTTTATGCACCTCGTCGAAGAAAGGCAGCTTTACATGCAGCCCCTCGCCCACTACCGAGTCCAATTTTCCCAATCGGAGCACTACGCCCCGCTCTCCGGTGTTGATAGTGTAAAAACTACCAAACGCAAGGATTAGCGCCAAAAAGGCCACTACTCCCCATACGATTCCTTTCTTTTTTATTTCCATGTCAATGAATTATGAATTATGAATTATGAATTATAAATTATGAATGAGTTCCAACAGCATTTTGATGGCCATGTTGCAGGCTCTTAATATGTTGGTTTCCCTATTTTTGGTGAAGTGATAACACTTCGATACGGTCTTATCGTCATAGCTTGCCGCTATCCATACCGTGCCTACGGGCTTTTCGGGGCTGCCTCCGCTTGGGCCGGCAATGCCCGATGTGGCTATGGCACAATCGGTCTTGAATACTCGCCGGGCGCCGGCTGCCATCTGCTCCACCACGGCTTGGCTCACCACGCCGTAACGTTCTATATCATCATTGTTTACGCCCAGTATATCCACCTTGGCCTGATTGGCGTAAGTAACCGCGCTTCCGCAGAAGTAGGCCGAGCATCCCGGCATGGCCGTAAACAGGCTGGCCAACTTACCTCCCGTACAACTTTCGGCCAGGCTCAAGCTAAGGCCTTTCTCCAACAGCTTATTGTGCAGGATGCGCTCAAGCGGCTCGTCTTCCTCCGAAAGAATATCGCCCTTGAGGATAGCCCGCAACTTATCGCTTTCGTGCTGCATTTGCTTCTCCAACTTGCCTTTATCTTCGCTCTTGCCTGTCAGCCTCAGCCGTATCAAACCCGACGAGGGCAGGTAGGCCAACTTAATGGTTGGGGGCAAGGCATCCTCAAATTCCTCGAGCTTCATAGCCAGCATCGACTCGGAGTAATTGCCCACCCAAAAGGTCTTATGTATAATGCTGTCTGCCATAGAAAACCGTTGCATAAGGCGGGGGATAACTTCCTCTGTCATCAGCCACTTCATCTCGTAGGGCACGCCCGGCAATGAAACCAGCACCTTGCCGTTCTCTTCAAACCAGGTAGCGGGCGCCGTACCCATTCGGTTCTGCAGCACCGTTGCCTTCCCGGGTACATAAGCCTGGTTGTAAGTCAGCTCATTAATCGGCCTGTTGATGTCGCTCAACACCTCTTTCACAGTGCTTAATGTGTTCTCGTCGAATACCAGGCCGGTATCGAAAAACGTGCAGAGCGTCTTCTTTGTAATATCGTCTTTGGTAGGCCCTATACCTCCCGTCACCAAAACCAAGTCTGCCCGGGCAAAGGCCCGGCTAAATGCGTCGAGCATATCCGCCTCCTTGTCGCCCACGGTGGTCTTGTAGGCCACATTTATCCCTATCTTGTTCAGCTGCACCGCCATATAAGCCGAGTTGGTATCAATTACCTGGCCTATCAGCAGCTCATCGCCTATGGTTATGATTTCGGTGTTAATCATGCAGTCGTTCACTCATGGCATGAGCCAGTTGTTTAACATCTTCGGCCACGGTTTCCCAGCCTGCCTGCTTCATTTCGATAGGTTCGGCCAGCAGTTCAAAGCCTGCCGATTCGGCAAAGGCCTTAATCCGTTTGGCGGCAGCCCCCGCCCAAGTGAAGGAACCAAAGCAGGCAAACAGCCGGTTGGATATATTGCGCGACTCTATCTGGCTAAGGATGGCGTCTACCTTGGGGAATATCTGGGCATTATAGGTAGGCGAGCCTACTATCAATCCCTTGTATTTGAATATGTCTCTTAATATATACGAGGGGTCGGAAACCGAAGCGTTGTGCATTACGATGTTCTTTATGCCACAATCAGACAATGCGGAAGCAATCATCTCGGCCAGTACTTCGGTATGCCCATACATGCTGGCGTAGACGATAACCACGCCATTATCAGCATCGTATCGGCTTAGTCTATCATAAGTGTTGATTACTTTCTTTATGTTCTCTTCCTCCGTCCAAACCGGGCCATGAGTAGAGCAGATGGCCTTCACGGGCGCATCGGCCAACTTTTGTAATGCCTTCTGCACGGGGCCACCGTACTTGCCAATGATGTTGGAGTAGTAGCGGATCATTTCGTCCCAATAGCGGTCGGTATTGATATGCTTGTCGACCGCGCCGCCGTCCAATGCGCCGAAACAACCGAAAGCATCGCCCGAGAAGAGGGTTTTGGTAGTGGTTTCGAGCGTCATCATTGTCTCCGGCCAATGCACCATCGGGGTAAGGTAGAATCGGAGATGGTAGTTGCCAAGCGATAGTTCGTCGCCGTCTTTCATTACCAACGTGTTACTGTCGATAGCGTAATAACCTTTCAGCATATCCATTGTGCGCGCATTGCCTACGATTTGCATATTGGGGTAAAGCTTTCGGATAATGGCTATCGACCCCGAATGGTCGGGTTCCATGTGGTTGATTACGAGGTAATCGAGCGGTCGATCGCCCAATACTTCCTTTATCTTATGCGTAAACTCTCCGGCGAAATGATTGTCGACCGTGTCGATAAGCGCCGTCTTCTGTCCGACTAACAAATAAGAATTGTAAGAAACACCATGGGGCAATGGCCAAAGGCTCTCGAACAGGGGCTTGGTTCGGTCGTTTACCCCTATATAATATAGGTCGTTGAATATTTGTTTCATATATCGTTATCTTTCACTAACTTCAAATTCCTCATATAATACACTATCACATTCCTCTTATCAAATCGTTTATAGGCAAACCCCCATTGCGTTTTGCTCTTAATATCTTTATACACATACAACAAACAGCCTTCTTTACCTCCCAACTCTTTATAGGGCGAACGACGATGAGTAAGGATTCCGCCTACATTGGCTTTTAGGGCTTCGATAATTAATTTCTTTTTTCAAAAGCCCTTTTTTGAGATGTTATCCCATTATCAATAAGATAAAAAACATAATCATCAATAATCTTGTTAATCTCTTGACTAATGATAATCATGGGTTTGGTATTAATCTTCTTATAGCCTCATCTATTCTCAATGAGAACTCTTCCAACGTAATGCCATCGCATGCCTTAACGGCTTCTTCGAAGCTCATTTGCTTACCGTACGAAACCTCTTCCTCGCAAGCTACCATAGGAATATGAGTTAGGTATTCCAATTCTTCTTCTGTTATTCTTATTTCTTCCATAGTTCTTATATTAATGTTTAATGTTAAGTGTTTAATGTTTAATGTTTAATCGTTCATGATTCTTCGCTTCGCGCAATCTTTGAATTAGCTTGTCGCTGCTTTTCTCGCCTTCAGTCCCTTATAGGCAAACCATATGCCGGCAACGATAAAGGGGATACTCAGCAGTTGACCCATATTGAGGAACATGCCTTCTTCGAAGTCTTTCTGTACGTTCTTGAAGTATTCGATAACAAAGCGAGAGAGGAATATGCCTATCATAAACACGCCGAATATCAAGCCTTGGTATTTATAATCTTTTCTTTTCCAATACATCCACATGCATATCAAGGCGGTGAGGATATAGCAAACGGCCTCGTATATCTGTGTGGGATGGCAGGGCAATCCGCCCGAACCCAAGGGAGGCGCCATAGCCCAATGCGGGTCTTTCACAAAGCGGAAGCCCCAAGGCACGGTAGTGGGATGGCCGTATATCTCGGAGTTCATCAAGTTGCCCCAGCGGATAAGGGCGGCCACAAAGCCCACGGGAACCACCAGCCGGTCTAATATCCACATCATCGATTTATGGGTTACCTTGCGCGAGTATATCCACATGGCTATCAATATCCCCAGCGTACCGCCATGGCTGGCCAGTCCGCCCTCCCATATCTTCAGTATCTCGAGGGGATGCTTGAGGTAATACTCCGGCTCGTAGAAGAGGCAATGCCCCAGCCGAGCGCCTATGGTAGCCGATATAACTACGTAGAAGAACAGCTTGTCGAACCACGCCTCGTTGAGTTTTTCGTTCTTCCATTGCTTCCATACCAACCAAGTACCCAGCGCAAAACCTACGGCAAAAGCGATACCGTACCAGCGCACTTCATGATTAATACCGGGGATGGTGAAGGCAGTAGGGTCGGCCGTCCACGTAACATAAGATAATAGCATAAACGTCATCTTTAGAATAATCAATGCAAATGTACATTTTATTTATGAAATAGTTGGGCATTGTTACCATTCTTTTGCTTATATTTGCGATAGCAAAACACAAAACACTAAATAACAATACCGATGACAAAGCAAGAGAAGTTTAAGAAGATAATCGATAAGGATTATACTTTTAAGGGCGAATCCTTTATCCTGGGGGTGCCCAAGCTGGACGGCGAGGTGATTGAAGACTCTTATATCCGGGTGCCGCTAAAGACGATGAACCGCCACGGCCTTATTGCCGGGGCTACGGGTACGGGCAAGACCAAGTCGCTGCAAATCATTGCCGAGTCGTTGAGCGATGCCAGCGTGTCGGTTGTGTTACTCGATGTGAAAGGCGACCTGAGCGGATTGGCCAAAGCAGGAGTAGAGAACAAGTTCATCGAGGAGCGCTATGCCTTGATGAACCTGGAATACAAACCCACGGCCTTCCCCATAGAGCTGATGACTATCAGCCACGAGCCGGGAGTGCGCCTGCGTGCTACGGTAACCGAGTTCGGCCCTATATTGATGTCGAAAATATTGGGACTGAACGACAACCAGGGAGGCTTGCTCTCCATCATCTTCAAGTATTGCGACGACAACCATTTGCCGCTTCTCGACCTGAAAGACTTTATTAAGGTATTGCAATATGCCGGCGACCAAGGCAAGGAAGATATAGAAAAGGACTACGGCAAGATAGCCACCGTGTCGCTGGGCACTATATTGCGGAAAGTGATTGAACTGCAACAGCAAGGCGCCGACTTATTCTTTGGCGAGCCTTCGTTTGAGGTGAACGACCTAATGCGCTTAGACAATATGGGCCGGGGCATGATTAATATCATCCGCGTAACCGATATGCAAGACCGACCCAAACTATTCTCTACCTTCTTGCTTCAGATGCTGGCAGAGCTTTACGCCACCTGCCCTGAAGAGGGAGATATGGACAAGCCCAAACTGGTGATGTTTATCGACGAAGCCCACCTGGTGTTTCAAGAGGCCAGTTCGGTATTGTTGCAACAGATAGAAACGGTTATCAAACTCATTCGCTCTAAAGGAATAGGCATATTCTTCTGTACGCAAAACCCTACCGACGTGCCGCCTTCCGTGCTTAGCCAATTGGGTTTTAAGCTTCAACATGCCCTGCGCGCCTTTACCGCCAAAGACCGGAAAAGCATCAAGAGCATGGCCGAAAACTTTCCTTTTAGTGAATATTACAAGACCGATGAGTTGCTTACCCAAATGGGAACCGGCGAGGCATTGGTCACTTGCCTCAACGAGAAAGGGATGCCCACGGCATTGGCCTACACCTTGATGGGATCTCCCCGCTCAAGCATGAACATCTTATCAGACGATGAGATTGGTACGCTGGTTGGCAAAAGCCGCTTATCGGCCAAGTACAACAAGACTATCGACCGCGAAAGCGCCTACGAAACCCTGACAGGCAAGATGGAGAGGATAGATAAAGAGAATGCTCAGGTAGAGCAACAAAAGCAACAGGAGAAGCTGGATAGGACAAACAACAGAGGCACGCGTACTTCGTCGCGTAAGAAGAAGTCGACCCTCGAAACTATATTGGGAAGCCCGGCAGCCAAGCAAGCCGTGCGTACGCTCACCACCACGCTAACGAGGACATTGATGGGAGTGCTGACGAAGAAGTAGTTAAGAGTTAAGAACTAAGAACTAAGAGTTAAGAGTTAAAGATGAAAATAGTATATATTTGCCTGATTGTTTGCTTATTTGAAAACATATCATGCATGGCACAAACCGGATTGGAAATGATGGAAGAGAATAAAGAATATCCGATTTTCGATACAATACATGTTTATTTGCTTACCGGTGAAGAATCGGATGAAACGTATATCGAGGCTGACTTCATCAAGTCGTTGCCTATTGAAATAAAAGCCATTATAGCCGCATATAGCGCCTATATCTACAATTATATATTGACCGATGAGGTATCACTCGAATTGGCCAAGGCTTTGGGTGATTATGCTTCGTTGGAAGAAGCGCAGCATTCACTTTCAGAGCTATTCGACGGCAAAGACTTGAGTATTCTTCCTGATTCCCTCCAAAATTTAAGCATCATAAAAAGCGGAGATAAACTCCGCTTTATCTATTATCATCAGAGAGAATGGTTAGCTGATGAATATGATATTAAGCAACTATTTAAACGCTGACCGCAACTTAATATTTGTAAAGCATTTCTTGGTGTGTAGAGGGAAGTCGCCTTGAATAATCCAACCGTAATAGCCCGGATCGTCGCGCAACACCTCCTCCACTAAGTGGCCTTTGTATTTGCCGAAGTTGATTACCTCTTGGTTCTTGTCGTTCATCACTATACGGCCCGCAAAGTCTACATTGTTGCCAAAAGCGGAAAATTCCGACAAAAAGTTTATATCGTTCTGCAAGTCATCGTAACGGTCGAGCTGGGCTTTCAGTATCTCGTAGGTAGCCTTGGTATCAGCTTCGGCGCTGTGCGCATCAGTCAACTCCATATCGCAATAGAACTTATAGGCCGCCGATAATGTCCGTTGCTCCTTTTTATGGAAGATGGTCTGCACGTCGATGAATTTTCTTTTCATCAGATCAATATCTACATCGGCACGAAGAAATTCTTCGGCCAGCAGCGGAATATCAAACCGGCTGGAGTTGTAACCCGCCAGGTCGCAACCCTCAATCTGGGCAGCCAGCGACTTGGCTACTTGCTGAAAAGTGGGAGCGTCTTTCACGTCCTCGTCGGTGATACCATGTATTGCGGTAGCTTCGGCAGGGATAGGCCTTTCGGGGTTTATCCTCCGTGTTTTGCTCTCCTCGTCGCCGTTGGGGAAGACCTTCAGATAAGAAATCTCCACAATACGATCCGATACAATACTGATGCCGGTAGTCTCGAGGTCGAAGAAGACTAAGGGGTTGCGTAGATTGAGTTTCATCCCTTAGTCGTTAATCATCATCGGCATCAACAACATGAGCAGGTCTTCGTCTTCTGCATTTTCGGCAGGAAGGATAAGTCCGGCTCTTGAGGGGTCGGCCAGCTCCAGCACCACTTCGGTTGATGGGATATTAGTCAGGATTTCTATCAGGTAAGTGCTCTTAAACCCAATATTCATCGGTTCGCCGTCGTACACGCAAGCAATGGTTTCTTCGGCCGAAGTTGAGAAGTCAATATCTTGAGCGGTAATGAATATGCTATTTTCCGTGATGCTTAATTTCACCAAACTGTTGCCAATAACCGAGAATACGCTTACACGCCTCAGGGCATTCAGCAGTTGCAGCCTGTCTACGGTCACCTTATAGGGGTTTTCTTTGGGGATAACGCCGTTGTAATTGGGATAACGTCCTTCTACCAGGCGGCAGATCAACACAAAATGATTGGTAGTGATGTAGGCATTATTGGCATCGAATCCGATAGTTGCTTCTCCCTCTTCGCGAGGCAAAACAGTCTTCAGCAAGTTGGCCGGTTTCTTAGGAAGGATGAATGAAGCGGGTTCATTCCCGGTTATGCCGAAGTTTTTGAATCGCACCAACTTGTGCCCGTCGGAGGCTACAAAGGTGATATTCTCGTTGCTTATATCGAAGAAAACGCCATTCATCACCGGGCGCAACTCATCGTCGCCGCTGGCAAAAAGCGTATGGTTGATACCTGCCAGCAAGTCGATCGTATCCAGCTTTATGGTAGAAGCATCTTCGCTTAGCGGTTTGGCCACAGGATAGTCGTCGCCGTTTTGTGCCACAAAGTTATACCGTCCGTTTACATAATTAATAATAATCTCCATCGAAGCCCGGTTAATCTCGAAAGTAATGGGCTGTTCGGGTAGTTCTTTCAGTGAATCCAACAAACTCTTCGACGGCACAGCGTAGATACCGTCACCCGAAGCGTCGTTCACTTCAATCTGGGTCATCATCCGGGTTTCACTATCGGCGCCGGTAAGGGTAAGCTGGCTGCCGTTCAATTCAAACAAGAAACAATCCAGTACGGGAATAGGGTTTTTCGATGCAATAACCCTTCCTACTGTCTGTAAGTGATTTAACAAGAG
>DAIREI010000026.1:0-9610 GCA_036795675.1 Bacteroidales bacterium | reverse complement strand
AGGGGGAGTCCTAAAAGTCCCCTCCTTGGGAGGGGGCTGGGAGGAGGTGAAACATTAAACGATTAAAAGAAATAATGGCAAAACAACCACGATCGGCTTTAGGAAAAGGTTTAAGCGCCCTGATTACCATGGACGACCTGAATACCGGAGGCTCATCATCCATCAACGAAGTAGAATTATCTAAGATATTCCCCAACCCCGACCAGCCGCGAACCGTTTTCGACGAAGAGGCGCTGGACGAATTGGCCGCTTCCATCAAATCGCTGGGAGTGGTGCAACCCATCACCCTGAGGGAGATTGACAAAGACAAGTACCAGATCATCTCGGGCGAAAGGCGTTACCGTGCCTCGTTGAAAGCGGAGATAACTACCATTCCCGCCTACATAAAGAAGGCCTCGGACGAGAACGTGATGGAGATGGCGCTCATCGAGAACATCCAACGCGAAGACCTCAATGCCATTGAAATAGCCCTCGCCTTTCAAACGCTTATCGACACATATAAGCTTACTCAAGAGAAGTTGAGCGAGCGTATCGGGAAGAAGCGGGCTACCATTGCCAACTTCCTGCGCCTGCTGAAACTGCCCGCCGAAATACAGATGGGACTGAAAGACAAACGCATAGACATGGGGCACGCCAAGCTCTTGCTCTCGCTCGACGACCCTTCTACCCAACTGATGGTTTATGAGCAGATAATGGAATATGGTTTCTCGGTACGCAAAACGGAAGAAATCATTAAGGTACTGAGCGGGAATCAAGAAGCGACGACATCGCCCAAGCCAAGGCATAAGACCCCCGAAGAGTATAACCTGCTAAAGAAGCACTTGTCGAAATTCTTCGGAGCAAAAGTGAGCTTCACTATGGATGAAAGCGGCAAAGGCAAGATAAGCATACCCTTTGCGGATGATAAGGATTTGGAAAGAATAATCGGAATATTTGATTCCATTAAGAAATAATTGCTAACTTTGAAACGTTGTACTGCCCTCATAATTTGCATAAGCTTGTCCTGTCTCTTTATCCAAGCGCAGGACGTTTACTTTAATGAGGGAGACAGCATTGTACATGATGAGGGTTATATTACCTTTCCCGATTCGTTGGCCATGGATTCGATAGAAGTAGCCGACGAAGCATTGGTGATAACAGGGAAAGAGTTCCGTCCCGACTCGAATAAGGCGATACTCTATGCCGCCATATTCCCGGGATTGGGACAGATATACAACCGGAAGTATTGGAAGTTGCCCATCGTATACGGAGGATTTCTGGGCTGCATCTATGCCATAACGTGGAACTCGGGCGCCTACAACGGCTACCGCGATGCCTACAACTCTTTCGCAGACCAACGGGCGGAGAAAAGCACAAACGTAGTGTGGCAAGATTATGTCTCGATGTGGAGAGTAACAAGCCTTACCGATGCAGGCATCAACTGGAGGGACGCCAAAGCATGGCCGGCATCTGACGCCACTTCTTTTTCGGAGTACCTGAAGAATGGAAAGGATAACTTTCGCCGGTACCGCGATTTGAGCTACATCGTTACCGTGGCAGTTTATGCCCTCTGTATTATTGATGCTTACGTGGATGCCGAATTGTTTGATTTCGACATCTCGGAAGATTTAAGCTTTAGGGTCGACCCCGTGGTTTCGCCGGGAACTTCGGTAAGTCCGCAGTTGTTTGGCCTGCGATGTAGTATAACATTTTAAGATCACATAATTTACTATTATACCTATGAAAAAGACACTTTTATTAACACTCGCCATCTGTATCGGCTGCTTTGTATTCACGCCAAAGCTACTGTCGAACGATGAGGTAGTAGACCCGGGCACAGACGTTGTTGCAGAAACGGAAGTTGAAGCAACACCCGATTCGGAGCCGGTTATCGATCTGCCGCCAAAAGTAGACATGCTTATCACTTCTTCCCAAGGCGCCTTTTACGTTCCGGAAGCCTGGGAGACAAACTTAGACAGCATGATGTGTTCATGGCATGTAAGAACCCATGCCATGAAGTCGGAACACCCGGCATATATGGAGGTGCATCCCGTGAGCGACTCGATATACATCGATCGCTTGAGCAAATTGCATAATGTAATCGAACTCCCCTTTAACGATGTGGTGCGCAACGGCATCAACCTGTATGTAGACCGCCGCCGCAAATCGGTGGAATATATGCTTGGGCTGGAGCATTTTTATTTCCCTATGATTGAGGAAGCCTTGGATAAAAACGGCCTGCCCGACGAATTGAAATACCTCGCCATAGTAGAGTCGGCCTTGAATCCTGTAGCAGTATCCCGTGCCGGAGCTACCGGACTTTGGCAGTTTATGCTTCAAACGGGCAAACAATACGGCTTAGAGATTAACAGTATTGTAGACGAACGGCGCGACCCGATGAAAGCCACTTATGCGGCTTGCGAGTACTTTAAAGATATGTATAAGATCTATGGCGATTGGACCTTGGTTATTGCGGCCTACAACTGCGGGGCAGGCAACGTAAACAAAGCCATCAAGCGCGCAGGGGGTAAAACCGACTATTGGGATATTTATCCTTTCCTTCCGAAAGAGACGCGCAGCTACGTTCCCATTTTCATCGCCGCCACTTATGTAATGAACTATTATCCCTACCACAACCTGTATCCGGTAGAGATGTCTATGCCCCTCAATACAGATACGGTGATGGTGGACAAGCAGATCCATTTTCAACAGATAGCCGATTTGTTGGAAGTAGACATGGAAACCTTACGCGCATTAAACCCCCAATATAAACGTGATATTGTCCCCGGCCACATCTATCCGAGAGCGATACGCTTGCCTGCCGTTCAAGCCTACGCCTTTGTTGAGCAGGAGAATACCATTGCCGACCACCGGATAGACGAACTTTTCCCCAATCGCGCCCATGCCGGCGATTACAGCAGCAATAACAATGAAAAGATCAATCATAAGGTAAAGAAAGGAGAGACACTGTCTTCCATTGCCAGCTATTATGGGGTGAAGATGACCGACTTGCGCAAATGGAACGGATTGAAATCGAATAAGGTAAATCCGGGAAAGAATCTTATTGTATACGCCAATAGCATGGGATATAGTACCAATGCTACGGCAAGCGCAAAGCCTGCAAGCTCGGCCACCAAGTCTACTACGGCATCTAAGTCTACCTCTTCTTCCAAATCGAAATCGACGGTATCATCTCAAAAAAAGAAGGCCACCACTTACGGTACTTATAAAGTAAAATCGGGCGATACGCTTTCAAGCATCGCACAACGTTATAAAGGATACTCCTATCAAGACCTGATGCGCATTAACGGAATGAAGACGACCAAGATAAGAGTGGGTCAGGTAATTAAAGTTCCTAAAGGCTAAACAAATTAGCCGGCACCGGGGTTAATAACTATTATGAGCGAAGAGCAAGAACATAAAGACGAATTAATGATTCAGGAGGCTTACCAGAAGCTCCTGGATAGCTACGGCCAATCCAATCACCGCAAGAAGTTTGAGATTATCAACAAGGCCTTTCAATTTGCTTTGCAGGCACATAAGGGGGTCAGGCGCAAGTCTGACGTTCCTTATATTATGCACCCCTTGTCTGTCGCTCTCATAGTAAGTAAAGAAATGGGCTTAGGCTCTACCTCCATCGCCTCTGCCCTACTCCACGACGTGGTGGAAGATACCGATTACACGGTAGAAGACATCGAGAATGTTTTCGGAGATAAGATAGCCCTGATCGTAGACGGATTAACGAAAATATCGGGAGGCTTATTCTCGCAGGTGGTATCGCAACAGGCCGAGAATATGCGCAAACTACTGCTTACCATGTCAGACGATATTCGTGTAATCTTAGTAAAGATTGCCGATCGGCTGCACAATATGCGTACGCTCGACTCCCTGCTGCCGGCCAAACAATATAAGATAGCCGGAGAAACCATGTTCCTCTATGCTCCGTTGGCTCACCGGCTGGGACTGTTCAGCATCAAGAGCGAACTGGAAGATTTGAGCTTTAAGTATGAACATCCTAATGAGTATAGCCTTATTCAAAGGAAGTTGCAGGAGACTGTTTCTAATCGCAAGATAGTATATACGCACTTTGCCGAGCCGATTAAGAAACAACTGGACGCTTTCGGATTTAAGTACAAGATGCACCAGCGGGTAAAGTCGGTCTACTCGATCTGGAAGAAGATGAAGAACAAGAATATCGATTTCGAAGATATATACGACATTTTTGCCGTGCGTATCGTCTTCGATCCCAAGCCCGACATCGACGTAAAGAAGCAATGTTGGGACATCTACTCCATCATTACCGACATATACAAAATCCGTCCCGAACGGATTCGCGATTGGGTAAGTCATCCCAAAGCCAACGGCTATCAAGCCTTGCACCTCACCGTAATGGGACCAGACGGTCAATGGATAGAAGTGCAGATACGAAGCAAGAAGATGGACGATATAGCCGAGAAAGGCTTTGCCGCCCATTGGAAATACAAAGAACACGATATACAGGAGCAGACCGAGTTAGACCTCTGGCTGGCCAAAATTCAAGACGTATTGGAAGCGCCATCGGGCAATGCCATGGACTTTTTAGACACCATACGCCTCAATCTCTATGCTTCCGAAATATTTGTCTTTACCCCTAAGGGCGAAACCCGAACGCTGCCTCAGAACGCCACGGCGCTCGACTTTGCTTACGAAATCCACACCAATATAGGCGACCATTGTATCGGGGCTAAGGTAAACCATAAACTCGTGCCCATCAGTTATCGCCTGTCGAGTGGCGACCAGATAGAGATACTTACCTCGAAAAATCATTGGCCCAAAGAGGAATGGCTTAGCTTTGTAACAACTGCCAAAGCCAAGACCAAAATAACGGCCTCCTTGCGAAAGCAACGGAAAGAGAACATTAAAAAAGGAGAAGCTATTTTCGAGGAAGCTATGAGTAAAGTGGAACTGGAAGAAGACGTGGCTGTTAATCTGGTGGATAAAATAACTGCTTATTACGGATTCACTAAAAAGGAAGACTTCTACTATGCCCTTGCCACTCAACAGATAAGCGTTCCCGAAAACATCAAGAGCCTACTGAAAAATAAATCGGACAATTTCTTTATGCGCTACATGAAGAAAGCTTTCTCGTCCGGTTCGGGAGGCAAAGCGGAAACCGATTGCAATATTGAGGAAGTATTGAAAACCGACCTGAGCAAAATCGACCGCAAGAAGACTTACAAATTGTGCGAAGAAGACTTCAATAACAAGAGCTTTGTAACGGCCCCCTGTTGCCAGGTTATCCCGGGCGACGATGTTGTCGGTTTTATTCGCGACGACGGAAGGCTGGAAATACACAATCCCTCCTGCCCCGAGGCCCTAAGCCTCAGCAGTAGTCAAGGCGATAGAATTATTTCCTGCTACTGGGACAATAAAACCGCTACTTTCCCTGCCGCTCTCGAAATAAAAGGTATTGACCGTATGGGAATGGTAAATGAAATCAGCCAGGCCATCACTCACGATATGTCGGTGAATATGAAGAAACTCGTCATCGAGTCGAAAGATGAATTCTTCGAAGGAACCATCGAAGTGTTCGTTCATAATGCCAAGAATCTCCAGCAACTGGCCAATCGTCTACAAAAAATAAAAGGAATAAAGCAAGTAAAACGGATAGAGTAATGCTCTTGTCACAATAACGCTTTTCTTTTCCCGTTTATTATTGGAGGATGAAAAGAAGCCTGTACATAATTGCCCTATTCCTGTTTGTTTTGCTGTCTGCCCATGCGCAGGAACAGAAGATAAGGTATCAAGTCTATGCCGACCAAAAGCTGTACCGCTTCGGTATTACCGTAGGGATGAACTTTCAGGATCTTATCTTGACTAATAACGGGATTGTAGACGAGGAAAGCGGGAAGACGCTCTATGCAACCATTCCCGGTTATGCACCGGGCTTTTCGGTAGGGCTGAGCGCCGACCTCTGGCTCAATCCTTTTATGAACCTCCGCTTCACACCCACCATCAACTTCGGCGATAAGAATTTTGTATTTCAGAATGAAAACCTGAACGAAGATTTAAGAGTATCGGTACGATCCAATTACCTCAACCTTCCGCTGGATGTCAAGTTTCGCTCATCGCGTGTAAACAACTACCGCCCTTACGTGATTGCCGGGGGTTATGTAGCCATCGATTTTGGCCGGAATAGAGACGAAGCGATACTTCTAAAGCCTATCGACTATGGCTTTACCGTGGGCATTGGCTGTGATTTTTATCTGCCGATGATTAAGATTGCTCCCGAACTAAGATTCACTTTTGGCTTGGTAGACGTAATCGACCATGAACGTAAAGACCTGACCGACCCAAGTTTGCGCAAATACACCAATGCCATTTCGAAAGGAACCACACGAATGATCTCGCTGGTATTTAACTTTGAATAAAGAGTTGGGTATAAAACAGCATGGCGTAGCAGGCAATCAACAAGCTATCGAAGCGGTCGAGGAAACCACCGTGGCCGGGCAATGATTGCCCCGAATCTTTTACAGAAAGGGTACGCTTCATCAGCGACTCTACCAAATCGCCCCAAGTAGCGAACACCACCACCAGCGCCGACATAATAAGCCAATGATATAAAGCTATGGCAGGATAGTAATGCGCAAACAGCAACGACGAAGCCATGGTAAATACCATCCCCCCGAAGAACCCTTCCCACGATTTTTTGGGCGATATGCGTTCAAACAAACGATGCTTACCCAACAGCATTCCCACTACATAAGCCCCGGTATCGTTAACCCATATAAATACAAACAAAGCCAGCAGATAAATGTAATGATACTCCCTTATACCTTCGAGGTTGGTATTGAAAACAAGGAAGTTGAGCGTAGCTAAAGGTAAGGCGATATAAACCTGCCCGAGGAAAATGTAGGCTATATTGGTTATCGAGTCTTGTTTTTTCTCGTACAGCGACGAAATAAAAACAATGACTATATATATAAGGTAGGTGAAAAATATCCAATGCGGAAAGATACCCGAAGTATACAAGAAAGTAGTAACGAACAAAACAATACCGCCCAAGCAGTTATAATAAGCGTTGAGTTTAGTGCGCTTTTGTTTGTTTACCAAGCCGTAAAACTCCCACAGACAAGCGACAACAACGATAGAAAACAATCCGAGAAAGGCATATTGCCCCAGCAGAATCCCTGCAAGTATCAGGGCAACATATACCAATCCGGTGAGCGTACGTTGTATCAAATTCTTCATTCGGGCTGTGTTGGGTCGTTGGGCTGTTCGGCAGCTGCCTTATCGGGATTATCCACTTCTTGCTGCTGAAGTATCTCTTGCGAGCGCGACAACCATTTGCGTTTACCAAATATGCGTTGCAAGTCGTCGGAATAAATCACCTCTTTTTCGAGCAAGACTTCCGACAGCAACTTATGTTGAGCTTTGTGTTCCAATAAGATCGCCTTGGCGCGGTTGTATTGTTCCTGGATGATGCGCTTCACTTCTTCGTCGATAAGCGAGGCGGTCTCGTCGCTGTAAGGTTTAGAGAAGCCCCAATCTTGTCCGCTGGCATCGTAGTAGTTGAGGTTGGGTAGTTTCTCACTCATCCCGTAATACACCACCATAGCGTAGGCTTGCTTGGTCACCCGTTCCAGGTCGTTGGCCGCTCCGGTGGATATATGTCCGAGGAAGAGTTCTTCGGCCGCGCGTCCGCCCAATGTGGCGCACATCTCGTCCTGCAACTGCTCGTCGGTAGTAATCTGCCGTTCTTCGGGCATGTACCAAGCGGCACCCAAGGCTTTCCCTCTCGGTACGATGGTTACTTTTACCAAGGGGTTGGCGTGCTCGAGTATCCAGCTCAATGTGGCGTGTCCGGCTTCGTGCAAGGCTATCGCCCTTCTTTCGGCCAGCGTAGTTACTTTCGATTTCTTTTCCAATCCGCCGATAATACGGTCTACGGCATTCATAAAGTCTTCGCGCTGAACAAACTCTTTGCCGTTGCGTGCTGCAATAAGGGCTGCTTCGTTACATACGTTGGCTATATCGGCCCCGGAGAATCCGGGCGTTTGGCGGGCAAGGAATTCAGTATCTACCGATTCGTCTATCTTGATATTGCGCAGGTGAACCATAAATATCTCCTTGCGCTCGTTCAGTTCAGGCAGGTCTACTGTGATCTGACGGTCGAAACGTCCGGCGCGCAGCAAGGCTTTATCCAAGATATCCACCCGGTTGGTAGCCGCCAATATGATTACCCCACTGTTCGACCCGAAGCCATCCATCTCGGTAAGTAATTGATTGAGGGTATTCTCGCGCTCGTCGTTCGAACCCATATTTGGGTTTCTGCCACGGGCACGCCCTACGGCGTCGATCTCGTCGATAAACACAATACAGGGCGCTTTTTCTTTGGCCTGGCGGAAAAGGTCGCGCACACGCGAAGCCCCTACCCCGACGAACATCTCGACAAAGTCTGACCCCGACATTGAGAAGAAAGGCACATCGGCTTCGCCGGCTACGGCTTTGGCCAAAAGCGTCTTCCCTGTTCCCGGAGGACCTACCAGCAGGGCACCTTTGGGTATCTTGGCTCCCAAGTCGGTGTACTTCTCTGGTTTTTTAAGGAAGTCTACTATTTCTTCCACTTCTTGCTTGGCTTCTGCCAGCCCTGCCACGTCTTTAAACGTGACTTTCTTGGTATTGGGTGACGATTTGTCGTATATCTGCGCTTTGGTCTTGCCTACGCTAAAGATACCGCCACCGGCTCCGCCGCCCGACATCCGCCGCATCATAAATATCCATATCCCGATAAGAAGCAAAAAAGGAAAGAGGTTTAATACTAAGGCCCACAACAGGCTACCCCCTTCCTCGAAGACCACTTCGGTATCTATTTTATTCTCTTCGCTTGCCTTCTCATATACCTGGTCGAAACGGTCGGACGACGGGATAGCCGTCTTGATGCTCGGCTCTGTAGCGCCTCTCCAGAAGTTGTTTTGTTCGGGTAGTCCTTCGGGAAACACCCGGCTAATCTGATCGGGCTTCACCACCGCCGTCACTTTCCGGTCGCTTTCGTTTACGGTTACCTTGCTGAATGTATTATCTTTGAATAAAGTAAGAAATTCTGTCCACGACTTCTCATTGGTTTTAGTCTCGCGCGTATTGGTGAAAAAGACGGCCAGTAACATGACTAAGATGAATATATACATCCAGTTCATGTTGAATTTCATATTCTTATTTCCGCCCGGCCCTCCCGGTTTGGGATTGGGCTGGTTATTGGGTCTGTTGGGTTCGTTACTCATGCCACATCGAGGATTTCGGTGATTTCTCCGTCGGCCCATAAGGCCTCCAGGTTGTAATACTCTCTGTATTCGGGTACAAATATATGAAGCATAACCGTGCCGTAATCCATAGCAATCCATTGTGCTTCGCGCTGTCCCACTGCGCCAAGGGGTTTTTCGTGATGTTTTTCATGCACCTTGTCCCATACGTTATCGCTGAGCGCCGACGTTTGGATGGGCGTATTCCCCTCACATATAATAAAATATTTACAGATAGATGTTTCTAATTCGCTGAGATTCATTGTAACTATGCGCTTTCCTTTCTTTTCTTGCAACGCTTCTACTATAGTGTTTACTAGTGCTTGTGTTTCGTCCATTTATTTTGTTTAATG
>DAIREI010000025.1:0-10028 GCA_036795675.1 Bacteroidales bacterium | reverse complement strand
CTCAGGAGGCCATAATTGTTGATTTTTTCTTTGTTGTGTGTATATACTAGTTGCGCTATTTCTTTAATCATACTTCTTGTTTTCTATTTGGTAGAGCAAATATAGTAAACAAATACTAAATTTACGCAATTCCCTACTGTTTATTCATAAATAGTCATACGATGACATACATCACATAACATCAACCCCGGGCAAAACCCGCTTATGACAATCTATTTATTGTTATTACATAAAAAATTGTACCTTTGCACCTTACTATGAAAGACCGTATTAAAATAATGCTCCGCACGTCGTGGATAAGCGTGATAGGCAACGCCCTGCTCTCTGTAATGAAAATAGTGACAGGTATTGTAGCCGGCAGTATGGCCGTGCTGAGCGATGGGATAGATTCGGCATCCGATGTTATCACTTCCATCATCATCCTTTTTACGTCTAATATCATCAGCCGGCCGCCCAATGCCAAGTACGCTTACGGGCGCGAAAAGGCAGAAAATGTAGCCTCTACCATCCTTTCGTTCGTTATCTTCTTTATGGGATGCCAGATATTTATCTCGGCAGGAGAGAAGATCATTCATCCCGGAAAGGAAGAATTGCCTTCGATGCTCGCCATTTGGGTGACGTTGATCTCAATTGCCGGCAAACTCCTCTTGGCTTGGTATCAGTTCCATCAGGGGAAACGCACCGACTCATCCATGCTGAAGGCCAACGCCATTAATATGCGCAACGATGTGGTAATATCGGGCGGTGTACTTGTAGGTTTGATCTTCACGTTTATCTTCAACCTACCTATCCTCGACCCCATATTGGCTGCCCTGATAGGGCTTTACATCATCTGGTCGGCCATAGGCATATTCCGCGACGCCAATGTGGTGCTGCTTGACGGCGTTTCCGATACTTCGGTCTACAACACCATCATCAAAGCGGTAGAAGGTGTAGAGGGCGCATACAATCCCCACCGTATCCGCTCCAGCCAGATAGGTAATATGTACAACATCGTGCTCGATATTGAAGTAGACGGCAACCTCACCCTCACCGAGGCACACCATATTGCTCAAGAAGTGGAAGATAATATCAAGAAGAAGGTAAAAAACGTGTACGACATTGTGGTGCATGTTGAGCCGCTGGGCGATAAACATTGCGAGGAAAAATACGGGGTAAGCAAGGAATCGCTACAGGAATAAATTAACGATAAAAAGACCCGAAATTCCGATTCTTTTTAGTAGCTTTGCAATAAATAAATTCAAAATCTAAGATTCAAAATTACTGCGCTTCGCGCTAATCGTTCACAACGTGCCAAGCACGAGGCAAACGAAGTCTCACACATTGTACACCCTCGAACGCCAACACTGTAGACCCTCAAGCGTCGACACTGTACACCCTCTCACCTCAAGGGTCTATACCTTTCAAGTCTCCCTCCCTATTTTGCCCGCGCTACAATCCTATCCAAGGGGAAGCACAAACCTATTTTCACAACCCTGCAAAACTCAAGAAAACAAGAACTAAAATTTCGAGAAAATGATTTTTACCTATGAAAAAGTATGAAATAGTTGTATTTTTCCACAGATAAAAGTATATTCAGCTCTTCCGCGCCCGTAGCATTTCGCGCTTCCCCGCTGGGCCTTCTATCCGCTCTACCTTAAATCCGGTTTGTTGTATCATGCGGCGAATAGCCCCTTTGGCACAGTAGGTAGTAATGATTCCGCCCGCATTCATCGAAAAAAAAAGCCTATCGAAGAGGTCTTGGTTCCATACTTCCGCTTGCTTGTCGGGGGCGAAGGCATCGTAGTAAACTACATCGTAGAAGCCGGGGAAAGAGTAGTCGTTAAAGTCGGTCTGTATTTTCTGTAAGGTAAAGAAGGGTGAAATAGTCGCAGGTTCCTCCCACACACAAGTATGGAGAGCCTGTATCTGTGGGCTGTAATTCAATTTTTGGTAGATGGATTCGGGTAATGGAAACTTCTCCAAAGACGTATAGCGGACATTCACCTGCCTTTTTCCGGCCTCTTCCATCGTTAATAAGGCATTCAATCCGGTACCAAAACCAAGCTCCAGCACATGGATGTCGGCTTTATCACATTGATTAAATCCCGCCTTGATATATACATGAGTCGATTCGCCGACTGCCCCGTGTACGGAGTGGTAATGCTCATCCAACCCGGGGAGATAGAGGGTATGCGATCCGTCTTCCGTAATCAACAGTTCAGGCGAGCGATTCAAAATCTTCGGGATTATTGATATTAAGCGGCACGTTTTTACGGTAGGCTGTGGCCGTAAACAGGGCTACCAACTCTCCGCTTTCGTCTCTAATCTCTACTTGAAAGGTAGCCAACTTGATGTGTAGATGTACCGTTTTGGCTACGGCAGTAAGGACTCCTTGCCTCACTCCCTTGAAAAAGCGGATACTGGTCTCGGCCGATACGGACAAGACGCCGTAAGCATTGGCGGCGGCGGCAAAGGCCAAGTCGGCCAGGGTAAAGAGCGCCCCACCCTGCACTACATTTCCGGCGTTGAGGTGCATGGGCTTTACCTCCATCTGCGTCTTGGCATAACCCGGGCGAGCCTCTATCAGTTTCACTCCCGAGAATACGGCATAGCGGTCGTCTTTCAAAAATTCTTCTATCGTCATGATTATCAATGATTTTTATAAGAAATGGTGCCGGTAGCCTGATTGGTAGGCATAAGCAGAACTTCGGCAATCTGTACGTGAGGCGGAACCGAAGCAGCAAAGTAGACGGTCTCTGCAATATCATCGCCCGAAAGAGGACGAATGCCTTTGTACACCTTATCGGCAGCGTCTTTGTCGCCACGGAAACGAACTACCGAGAAGTTGGTTTCTACCATGCCCGGCTTGATGTTGGTAACGCGCAGAGGCGTATCTACCAAGTCGATACGCAATCCATCCGACAAAGTCTCTACAGCCGCCTTGGTAGCGCAGTAGATGCTACCGCCCGGATAAGCCGCATCGCCGGCAATGGAGCCTATATTAATGATGTGCCCTTTATTGCGCTTCACCATACCGGGAACGATGAGGCGGGTCATAGTCAGAAGGCCTTTCACGTTGGTGTCTATCATTGTGTCCCATTCGTCCATATTGCCTTCAAACTCCTTATCCATGCCGATTACCAGCCCCGCATTATTGATAAGGATATCGATATTCTTCCATTCGTCGGCCAATAACGCAATCCTTTCAGTGGCGATTTCACGGTTGCGCACATCAAAAGGCAGGGCAAGAACCCTGATGCCGTACTCAGCCTCCAACTCCGATTTAAGCGCTTTCAACTTCCCCTCGTGGCGGGCATTGAGTATGAGGTGTGCTCCTTGCGAGGCAAACTTGCGGGCACAGGCCTCGCCTATGCCGCTACCGGCTCCGGTAATAAATACGATTTGGCCTTTCATGGTTTACTGATTCTAACTTGTCCACGAATTACACGAATTAACACGAATTATAATCTCTCCTCTTCTTGCTTTGCCCCTAAATCCCCTTTCAAAGCTGCAGAATATAAAGAGCCCCCTTTAGGGGGTTGGGGGCAGAAAAATTCGTGTTAATTCGTGTAATTCGTGGATTATTATATTTCTATTACTTATTTAGTTTCCATTCAAATCCGTCTTTAGTGTCTTTTATCTCGAATCCTAAGGCAGTGAGTTCGTTGCGTATCTTGTCCGAAGTAGCCCAATCTTTGTTTTGCTTGGCTTGCATCCGCATTTCGAGGAGCATATCCACCGCTTTCGAGAAGGCTTCATAGCCTGCGTTGCCGTCTTTCAACTCATCTTTTATTCCCAATAAGTCGAAAAGGAATACTTGGAATAATGCTTTCAACTCGTCTATATTCTCCTGACTCAGGTTCATCTGCCCTGCCAACGAGGCGTTGATAATACGTACGGCTTCGAAGAGGTGGGCGATTACCATAGGTGTGTTCAGATCGTCGTTCATCGCCTCGATGCTTTTTTGCTTCAATTGCTTAACATCTTCGATGGATTCGGAGGTTTTTACTTCCAAGCGGTCGATATTATTGTAGGCTTCCATCAAGCGCGACAGGCCTTTCTCTGAGGCTTGCAGGGCCTCGTTGCTGAAGTCTACCGTGCTGCGGTAATGCGCCTGAAGGATGAAGAAACGAATGGTCATCGGACTGTAAGCTTGGGTCAACTTGGGGTGATTGCCTGTAAAAAATTGCTCCAGGTTGATGAAGTTGCCTAGCGATTTACCCATCTTCTGCCCCTCAACGGTAATCATGTTATTGTGCATCCAATAGCGGACGGCTTCATGCCCCTCCGAAGCTACGGTTTGGGCAATCTCGCATTCGTGGTGGGGAAATATCAGGTCCATTCCGCCGCCGTGAATGTCAAACTCTTCGCCTAAATACTTCTTGCTCATAGCCGAACATTCGAGGTGCCAGCCGGGGAAGCCGTTGCTCCAAGGGCTGGGCCAGCGCATGATGTGCTCGGGCGCCGCTTTCTTCCACAGCGCAAAATCAATCGGGTTGCGCTTTTCGCTTTGCCCTTCCAAATTGCGGGTGGTATTCATCATATCTTCCACGTTACGCCCCGAGAGGACGCCGTAGTTATATTCCTCGTCGTATTTCTCTACATCGAAGTAGACCGAGCCTTCGCTCTCGTAGGCATAGCCCTTATCCAGCAAGTCTCTTATCAGTTGTATCTGCTCGATAATATGCCCGCTGGCCTGCGGCTCGATACTTGGCGGAAGCACGTTCAGCTCCTCCATCGCTTTGTGGTAGCGGTTGATATAGTATTGCACCACCTCCATCGGCTCCAGATTTTCTAATTTGGCCTTCTTTGCCACCTTATCTTCGCCCTCGTCAGCATCGTTCACCAAGTGGCCGACATCGGTTATATTCCTCACGTAGCGCACCTTATAGTCTAAGTATTTCAGATAACGGAAGAGAATATCGAAGGTGATGGCCGGGCGGGCATGACCCAAATGCGGGTCGCCATAAACAGTAGGTCCGCACACATACATCCCCACCAAGGGCGGATGAAGCGGCACGAACAGTTCTTTCTTGCGGTTGAGCGTATTGTAAATATAGAGCATGTTATAATAAATTAAATACAAAAGTACAAAACAATTAGGTTACTAATCGCTTTATAGTTCTTAAAACTTCTTGAATCCCATTATCTCCCTCACGTCCTGCAATGTCTTGGATGCGCTGACGCGGGCTTTCTCGGCTCCCTCAGTGGTTACTTTGTGCAGGTAGGCGTCATCGTTTCGGATATCGTTAATCCGCTCACGGATAGGCGATGTCACCGCTATAATGTCTTCGGCCAATTGCTTCTTCATGTTGCCATACCAACGGGTTTCGCCTCGGTTCCACAGGTCGTCGTAATAGGCGACTACATCGGGGGTGGAAACGATATTCATCAGCGTAAACAGATTCTCTATGTAATCGGGCTTGGCCGTATTTTCGCCTTGCGGTCCTTCGTCGGTCAGGGCTTTCTTTACTTTCTTTTCAATGACTTTCGGATCATCCATCAAGTAGATGCAATTCCCTTCAGATTTGCCCATCTTGCCCGTGCCGTCCAGTCCGGGAATCTTAATCATCTCGCGCTTGGTATCAAAAGCCGTCGGTAATTTGAAGTACTCCACACCATATTTATTATTGAATCGCTTGGCATAGTTGCGCGTCATCTCCAAGTGTTGCTCCTGGTCTTTCCCCACCGGCACGTAGTCGGCGTTGTGAATCAATATATCAGTCGCCATCAGCACGGGATAGGTCAGCAATCCTGCATTCACATTCTCGGGCTGTTTACGCGCTTTCTCCTTGAACGAAACCGTCTTTTCCAATTCGCCCAAGTAAGCCTGCATATTAAGCAACAGGTAGAGTTCGGGAATCTCGGGGATATCACTTTGCACGTAAAGCGTCGCCTTTTCAGGATCCAATCCACAAGCCAGGTATTCGGCCAAAACGGTTTTTGTATTCTCGTGCAAGGTCTTAGGGTCGGGATGTGTAGTCAAAGAATGCCAATCGGCAATAAAGAAAAAGCAATTATACTCTTCCTGCATCTTCAGGAAATTGGTCATAGCGCCGTAGTAATTGCCCAAGTGCAAATTACCTGTCGGCCGTATTCCGCTTAAAACTGTCTTCATATATTCGTTTAATGTTTAATTTAACACCTCTCCCCCGCCCTCTCCCAAGGGGAGGGAGCATGCAAAGCATCGTTTATATGCTTCGCGAAGTCCCCTCCTTGGGAGGGGACTTAGGGGAGATGGTTATTATTTTTCACTCTTCACTTGGTAATCTTTTATTAATTATCAGGCATACCGTAAATCCAAGAAATACCCCCAGCGTGTCGTACATGAAATCCCACCAATCGCCTTGGCGATAGGGCGTAATGTACTCCTGCCCCAATTCGGTCAGCCCCGAGAATATTATCGGGATTAAGAACGACCCCAGCACAATGCGTTGGTAGGAAATGGCCTTCTTAAAGTAATGCGTATTTTCGAAATAGATTACGCCCGATACAAAGAAGAACATGACGCAATGTACCAGCTTGTCGAAATTGGTCATGTGTACCTTCGGCAAAGAGTCTGTTTTCATGAAGCATAGCACCGTTATGGCTATCAAGACGAGTATGGAAATTCCGTATTTCTTTATAAACTTCATACCAATGCTTTTAACAGGTTATCGGCCAATCCGCTGGCTCCAATCCTGAAGTACCCCGAAGTGAGCCACTCTTCTCCTAAGGTCTCTTTCACTATCGTGTAATATTTCAATGCATCGTCTACCGTACGTATGCCACCTGATACTTTCAGTCCTATCATACGGTTGTGCAATTTATTGTATTCCTTAATGGCGTCGCACATCACCAAGGCAGCTTCGGGAGTTGCCCCTTGATAGCCTTTGCCTGTGGATGTTTTGAGGAAATCGGCACCCGAATACATCGATAAGATTGAGGCCTTTTTGATATTGGCAGCCGTCTTTAATAGTCCCGTCTCGAGTATCACTTTTAGGCGGGCGCCACGGCAAAATTCTTTTATCTCTTCAATCTCTTCGCAGACTTCCTCCATGTTGCCATCGAAAAACTCGCCGCAATTGAGCACGATGTCTATCTCGTCGGCGCCATCTGCCACAGCCAAAGCCACTTCGGCAATCTTCACCTCGAGAAAGGTTTGGGAAGATGGGAAGCCGCCCGCTACGGCAGCCACTTTTACATCGGCAGTAAGGGATTCGCGCACCGTTTGCACGAAGTTGGGGTAGACGCATATCGCCGCCACATTATCCATATCGGTGTCCGAATCGTCGAATTCATTCACTTCATTTACAAACTTCCAGATGCTCTCCTTGCTGTCTTCCGTGTTCAACGAAGTCAGGTCGATACAGGAATAGAGAAACCGCAATACCTCGGGTTTGTTGTTGGCCTGATAGTTCTCCAACAGCTCCCTTACCCTTTTCTCTATCTCGCTGTCGGATATATTCATGCCGAATTGCTTCAGCGCGTCTTCGTACTTACTCATTATCGTGTAATTTAATATTGTTTTTATGCCGTTCGTTATCTCTTAACGTCTTTTTCTCTATATTCTTGTGGAATGCTTCCGTTAAATCCACCCCTGTTTGATTGGCGATGCAAAGCAGCACCCAGAGCACATCGGCCATTTCGTCGGCTAAGTTGACACTTAAATCCGATTTCTTAAAGGATTGGTCGCCATAAGTGCGAGCCATCACTCGCGCCAACTCTCCTACTTCCTCGGTAAGTACCGCCATATTGGTCAGTTCGCTGAAATAGCGGACACCGTATGTCTTTATCCACTCATCCACTGCCTGTTGCGCTTCTTCTATTGTCATATTATTCCTTTGATTTACTGTCCATAATTATCGTAACGGGGCCATCGTTTATCAGTTCCACCTGCATATCGGCGCCGAACTCGCCTGTTTCTATCGGCTTGCCCAAGGCTTCTGCCAGACAGGAATTGAAGCTATTATAAATAGGAATGGCGATCTCGGGCTTGGCGGCCTTGATGTACGATGGGCGATTCCCTTTCTTAGTGGACGCATGCAAGGTAAACTGACTGATGCTGAGTATCTCCCCGTCAACATCCATGATAGACAGGTTCATTACCCCCTTAGCATCGTCGAAGATGCGAAGATTGATTATCTTCTTCACTAAGAAATCAATATCCTCTTGATTGTCTGCCTCCTCTATGCCGACCAACAAGAGCAGTCCCTCCCCTATCCTACCTTTCACTTGGTTGTTGATGGTGACGGATGCTCTCGATGCGCGTTGTATTACTACCCTCATTGCTGCAATCCTTTCTTTACTATTTCGGCTTTGCTCTTGCCGATTACTGCCGTTAGTTCTTCCTCCGAAGCTTCTTTTATCCGCTTCACGCTCTTGAACTGCTTGAGCAACTTCTCTTTGGTCGATTTGCCTATGCCTTTTATATTATCCAATTCTGATACAACCTGTTGCTTGCTTCTTTTGTTTCTGTGGAAAGTAATCCCGAAGCGGTGCGCTTCATCGCGGAGCTGCTGGATGAGTTTCAAACTCTCTGAGTTCTTGTCCAGATACAAAGGGAATGGATCGTTGGGCAAATAGATTTCCTCTAGTCGCTTGGCAATGCCGATAACAGGAATCTGACCGTACAGTCCAAGGTCTTTCAGTGCATCGGTGGCCGCGTGAAGTTGACCCTTACCTCCGTCAATTACAATCAATTGCGGCAGGTGTTGTCCTTCATCCAGCATACGGCGGTAGCGCCTGAACACCGTCTCGTACATCGACGTGAAATCGTCGGGGCCGACCACGGTCTTTATATTGAAGTGGCGATATTCTTTCTTCGCAGGCTTGGCCATCTTGAAGACTACACAGGCCGAGACGGGGTTGGTGCCCTGTATGTTGGAATTGTCGAAGCACTCGATATGCACGGGAAGTTCTTTCAGATGCAAATCGTTCTGTAAGGTTTTCAATATTCGGGTAGAGCGTTGCTCGGGATTTAGCTTTTCCGCCTGCTTCAATTGGTCTAACTTATACTGTTTCACGTTCTTCTCCGACAAGGCCAGCAACTTCTTCTTATCTCCTCGTTGCGGAACAATGAGACTAACGTTATTCAACTCTATATCAGGAAGAAATGGAACAATAATCTCCTTCGAATTACTTTGGAAGCGTTGCCTTAGTTCAATAATTCCCAATCCTAAGAGGCTCTCTTTCGACTCGTCGAGCCGCTTTTTGTATTCAATGGTATAGCCCTGCACAACGGCTCCGTTGGCGATATGCAGGTAATTGATATAGGCAGAGGCTTCATTTTCATCAAATGAAAATACGTCGATATTTGTTAGACTCGGACTAACGATGACTGATTTAGTCGAATAATTTTCCAAGAGATAATAGCGCTCTTTCAGCACCTCAGCCTCCTCGAAACGATAGTTTTCGGCCAATTCCTGCATCTGTTTATATATCACGCGGCTTATCTCTTTCGAGTTTCCCTTTAGTATTTCTTCTATGGCTCGGATATTATTTGTGTATTCTTCCTCTGTTTGCAAGCCTACGCAAGGCCCCAAGCATCGCTTTATATGGTATTGCAGGCAGACGTTGAACTTCTTGTTCTCAATATTCTCTTGAGTAAGATTGTAAGAGCAATTGCGTATGGGATAAATGGCTGTGAGCAGGCGAAGTAAATGCTTGGCCGTAACTACCGAAGTGTAGGGACCGTAATAATGCGAGCCATCGTTTATCTTCTTTCGGGTAAGATACACCCTGGGGAAAGGCTCATTGCGGACAACAATCCAGGGATAAGTTTTGTCGTCCTTGAGCATCACATTGTAGCGGGGCTTGTATTCTTTTATCAGGTTATTCTCGAGCAGAAAAGCTTCCTCCTCCGATTCAACGACGAGGTAGTTTATCTTCCGTATCTTCCTTACCATAATCCTTGTCTTGGGATTATCGTCGTGCGATTTATTGAAGTAAGAAGATACGCGCTTCTTCAGATTCTTGGCTTTTCCCACATAGATAATCTTATCATCCTCGTCGGAGTACATATATACGCCGGGGCTTTCGGGAATAACCGAGATGATACTATGAAA
>DAIREI010000024.1:0-10161 GCA_036795675.1 Bacteroidales bacterium | reverse complement strand
AAAAGTGTTGTCTTATCTACCGCCTGCATGAATGAGATGTATATCAATTGAAAAAAGAAAAAATATATGTTGTGGGTTTGAGAGAAAAACCGTAGATTTGCAGTGAGTTATTTGACAAGTATAGCACCGCAAAACGCTGAAATACGTACGGTTACTAACTCGTTACCTCTGAAATCCAATAACTCTGCTAAAAGTTTATTCATCAATCGGTTAAGTCAAACCGATGAAAATCTAAAATAATAAAGAGTATCACCATTACTCCTCGTGCATTACCAAGCAGTGCACCAACATGAAAGAACGCAATATCGGCATCGCCTATGGGAGTAAGCGAGAACATCCGCCCGAAATAGAGTACAGCATCGCTTACACTATCGGAACGGAAGATGATATTTGTAAACATGACCAATAAGAACGTAGCCACGATACTCAGCAGCACTTTGGGTGGAGGAAGCGCACGACCTTTCAAGGGCTTTATCCGTTTATTCATATTCCCTTTCAGTATCAGGGGGATGAAGTAACAACCATGCAAGAGGCCGAACAGCACAAAGGTCCAATTGTCGCCATGCCATATCCCCACAATCAAGAAGTTGATGATGATGGCCAATATCAACCCCGCCTTGCCGTAGTCGCGAAAGCGTATGGAGAGCGGAGTGAAGACATACTCGGTAAGCCACGAAGTGAGCGACATGTGCCAATTGCGCCAGTAATGCGCGATATTTTGCGAGAAATAGGGATAGTTGAAGTTCCGCGTAACCTGAAAGCCGAGCAGGCGTCCCACCCCGATGGCCATATCGGAATAGCCCGAGAAGTCGGCGTAGATTTGAATAGTGTAATACAGCGCCCCCACTAACAGGGTGTCGAGGGGAAGCGCCGCATAGTTGTCGAACACCTGATTGGTGATTTCGGCGCAATTATCGGCAATTACTATCTTCTTAAATAAGCCCCAAAGAATCAGTTTCAAGCCTTCGGAGGCATAGCCGAACTCAAACGAACGAGGCTTGTTCATCTGAGGGAGAAAGGTGCGGGCGCGGTCGATAGGCCCCGACATCAGGCAGGGGAAGAAAGCCACGTATGCCAGGAAACTAATCAGGTTGCGCTCGGGCTTAATCCTTCCTTTATATATATCTAAAATGTAGCTCAACACCCTAAAGGTATAGAAACTGATGCCCAAAGGCAGGATGATATGGAGGGTATGGATATGCAAATCAACCCCGACAAGGGCAAAAAGGTCTATCAGCGAGTGGATAAAGAAGTTCATGTACTTGAAGTAAGCCAATGTGAGTATGGCATACGCCACTCCTGCCCACATCCAATGCTTCTGTTTCTTCTCGCTCGAAGCCCCGTGAATGGCTGTCCCTATGCCGTAATTGACCAACGAAGTGAGAATCAGCAGAAAGAGAAAGCGCCAATCCCACAGGGCATAGAAGACGTAACTCCCCACGAGCAGTATCAGGTTCTGCGCCGACAGCTTCTTCTTCCCCGCAAACCAATAGACGAAGAAAAAGGCCAAAAAAAAGAGCAGGAACTCGAGCGAATTGAATATCATAGCTTAGCCTCGATGGATTCAATCAGCTCTCCGATGTTATTCCACGATTGTATCTCCCGCGAAGTAAATCGTATGCCGAAGCGCTTCTCGGCGGCTACAATCAATTGGATATGCGTGAGTGAATCCCATTCTTCCACATCGTCGGCTGTAGATTGATTCGTCAATACAATATCTTCATTGTCCAGAATCGCCCTGAATATCTCGTTGAGTTGGGTTAATATATCCATAGCTAAATTTGTTTTTCCGTTATAAATACTTCTTTGTTTTGATAATCCGTCACATCCAGGTACCAATAACCATCGCGATAAGTAAAGCCCGAGTTACCGAGCAAGTCTTTAACCAAACCGTTCTTAGCTGTAGGAAGGTATTCTCCTTTCAGCGCTTTGAAATGCTTCTCTCTTGCCGCCCCTACCAAATGATTGACGATAAAGTCTTCCATTCCTCTTTTCAGTACACGGCAACTCATCAGCCAAGTATCGATAAAGAGCGTATCGGGGTTTTCTTTTTTCAGTATAACTCCAGCAATCAACCCATTGTCGCCGTATTTATCTCTTAGGCTGTACGCCCAAGTATAATGGTCGTTACTTTGGCTCAATGCACTTACTTCGGCTTCCGAATAACGAATAGTGCGAAGATTGAACTGATTGGAACGCTGGATTAGTTGCGCCACCCGTGGGATGTTGTAGGCGTTGAAAGGCGTCACTTCGGCCTCCATCCCCAGCGATTGGAGGTATTCGTTCTCGTTAGTAAACTTAAACTTCTGCACCACACGTTCGGCCTCGGTTTGGTATTGTTTGGTTCGGTCGCTATCCAGGTTGGTGTAGGTAACAGTCTCAAACAGGTTCTGCGAATAAAGGAAGGGCAGGTATTCGGCGGGGTCTTCGGGCAGTTCGGGGACTGCAATACCGGGGATGTTCTCCCTTACCATGTTGCGCTCAAAAGGATTATCATCGAGAAACACCATCGAGTCAAAACCGATATTCAGTATAGATTGTATGGTACGGATATTATCGGGCTTGTTATCCCAATTGGCCATGAATACGGCAATATCGCCTAAGCGCAATACCATGTCGGGATGTTTCTCGAAAGGCTCTTTCGCCACCTCTTCGGTGTTTTTGCTGCATACGGCAAGGATAATCCCCCGGTTCTTCAACTTCTTTATCCAATACTGAAACTCGGTAAAAGCCTTCCCTATGCCCAAATTGCCTATTTGGATGTTCTCCATTCCGTCATCGCCGATTACGCCTCCCCATAGGGTATTGTCGAGGTCGAGAATCAGGCATTTCTTCGAGTTTCCATACAGGGCGCCGATAATGTCTGTGGTGCGATAGGCCACCCAAGGCAAAGCGTCTATGCTCAGCACCATATCGGTATTGATATAGACCGATGGATGGAAGAAACGTTCCCGCCCTATGGTATTCTGTATCGTAGACAAGTCGGCAATATACAGGTTGGGTTCTTTCATCGCCAGCTCCATCAGTTTGCAGTTCAAACGTCGCAGTTGAAAGAGGAAAGAGCCGAAAACTTTATTGGCATAGCTTCCAAATACGGCATCGTCTATTTCGGGGAAGTTGTAGTAAATAATGCGGCTACTCAATCGGCTGTTGAGTTGGTTTATCATCTCTTGCACATGTTCGAGATGCGCATCGGCAAAGCCGTTAGTCAACTCCGCATCGCCTAACTTATCATACTTATTAAGTAACTTTTGAGTAGATTGAAAGATAATGACCACCTCGGGGTTATATTGGTACAAAGCAGAGGACGCATTAAAAACCTGATAATCGATCTGATTATAATCCGACTCGAAGATTTGCAAATCCAGTCCCGCTTCATAGCCGGCTCCTCTTACGGCCTGACAAAGAAACTGTGTAGCCGAGTCGCCCAACAATGCCACCCGCACCGGGCGGCAGGAAGAAAAGTCTTGCTTCAGGTTCTTTTTCAAACGGAGGAAGTCATTCATCCCACAAAGATAGTCTATTGAATTGAAAGTTGAAAACGGATTGCTTCGCGTTCACTCTTAACTCTTAACTCTTAGCTCTTAGTTCTTAGCTCTAAATATATATCCTTCTCCGTCGGCTTCTATGGTGCCGATAGCGGGAAACGGGATGTGCATCCCGGCAATAGGTATTTTATGTTCTGCAACAAAAGCGAGAATCTTCAGGCGCGATTGGATAGCCATGTCGGGGTCGGAGTCGTAAGTTGTTGCCACTTGAGGATAAGGCATCTGGATAGCCATGGCATGCGTCAGGTCGCCCCAAATCATGAGACGTTCGCCTTTCGAGCTGATTAAGATGGCCGAATGTCCGGGAGTATGACCGAATGCCTTGACAGGTTGTATAGGAACTTCATCATTTAGCATCACTTCGTTTATGTCTTTCCCTTCGAAAGTGTGAATGGTATAGCTTTCCCAAATGGCCTTGTTCTTGGGATTATCGTTTTGCTTCCAAAATTCCAGCTCCTCGCGCGACATCCCTATAGCTGCATTGCCAAATGCTCGCTCGCCATCCTTCAATAGCCCACCGGTATGGTCGCCGTGGGTATGGGTCAACAGAATGCTGCTAATCTCTTCGGGCTTTATGCCCATATCCGACAGGTTATTAAACAACTTGCTGCCGTAGCCGGTATCAATAAGTATATAGTAGCCGTCGGGCGTTTTCAGCAAGAAAGTATTGGTAGCAGTGGGGAATGCCTTGTTGGGGATGGCTTGGTTCATCATCTCTTGCGATGCACCCAGCAAGATGTCTATATTGCCGGGGCCTTGCCCCTCCGACAGCAGGTAAACTTCGTAATCGCCCACCTTGTAATAAAAAAGATTTTTATTGTGATGTTGCATAATTCTCGGTTTAATAATAGAGGTCCATATTTCGTATCCCGTAGCATTGAGGTGCAGGCGGTCGTTGAGGAAGATATCTTCACGCAGGTTGCCCTGTTTGTCGTACATGGCTGTGGCAATATCGATAAACTCTACATCGGGGGTATTGTCTGCATAGCTCTTTAGCAAATAGTTGGTTATCTTTTGCTTCTCAACTTGATCCCACCTGGCGAAAGAAGGTTTGAACGATACGATATAGAACGGCACACCCGGATAATCGCGTTGGATACGTTGGGCAAAGACACGGAAAAGGTCGAAAGCTTCGTATTCGGTAATTTCTTCTTTACACCCACACAAGTCGTTTTCTACATACATCACAATACAGTTGGGGTTGTAGCCCCGGGCTATCACATCGTAATTATAAAGCATATCGCGAATGCTTGAGCCGCCGTACGACCGCCTTATCACTTTCATCGGCGCCATGTCTTCGTGCAGTGTTTGCCACATATTGATAGACGAACTGCCGATAAACAGGGCATCGCACGAGAGGTCGTCCGCCCGGCGATTCTCGTCGATATAAGCATCAATATCCCTCTGATAACGCTCTATCCATTGGCGGGCGTCGGTCTGTTCCACCTTTAAGTATTCAGCTAACCGTACCGAGTCGGTCTGTGCGAAAAGAGGAGCCGCCATAAGCAAGGCGAGCAGCGTAATGATAATTGAGTTTTTCATAATGTTCTTTATATGTGTAATCAGGAAACAAATATAATAACTAAACGGGAAAATACAAAACAAAGGTCTGGGACGGATAAGAAAAAGTTAGGAGTGTTATTTTGTCTATACAATCCCGATAGGGATTCAAGCTCGGTAGACAAAAGGTTACCGAAAAACCGAAGCATGCCGTAGGTATGCTACAGAAGACAATTGGAGTTGCATGCCTACGACATGCCAGAAGCAGAGATATTCTTGCTTTCTACCGAGCTTTCATTCCTACGGAATGCCTCTAATCACACCTCAAATGCTTTTTTAACCGTAAGGATTGTATTTAAAACATCAATAGACCACCCTTCCGGGTAGTCTATTGTATTCTTTCCTTGCCTGCTCAGGCATTTAATCGTTTTTTACACTAATACTCTTCTTCATTGAAGAAGAAATCTTCTTTACTGGGGTAATCGGGCCAGATATCTTCAATGCATTCATAAATTTCGCCTTCATCTTCCATTTCTTGAAGGTTTTCAATTACTTCCAACGGTGCTCCTGAACGGAGTGCGAAATCAATCAGTTCGTCTTTTGATGCAGGCCACGGGGCATCTTCAAGTTTAGATGCAAGTTCTAATGTCCAATACATAATCTGAAATTTTCCGCAAAAGTATAAAAATATCTATTACTTACAAGGTTTTTCCCATATTATTTCTTCTATATCGTTAAGAATATTCTGTCTTCTTGCAAAAAGGAAAAAATAATCCGACAAACGATTGATGTATCTCAAGGCGATAGAATCAATATCGGCCTTGTCTTTTAGCTGACACACAGCCCGTTCTGCTCTACGGCAAACGGTACGGCAAACGTGAGCCATAGAATTGCTCTTGCAGCCGCCCGGAAGTACGAACGCTTTGAGCGGAGGTACCATTTCGTCCATCCTGTCCATCTCTTTCTCCAGCGAGTCGACTTCATCTTGTGCAATGGATTCGTTTTTCGTCTCTAAATCGTTGGCCAAGTATCCGCCAATGGTAAAGAGGTTGCATTGTATACGTTGCAAATACTGGCGGTCGTCGCGGTCGTCTACTTCGTCTATCAAGCATGCGATAAACGAGTTCAGTTCGTCTACTGTTCCATAAGCTTCTAAACGGACATTCGATTTTTTCACTCGGTTTCCACTCACCAGCGAGGTGTATCCCTCGTCGCCTCTTCGTGTGTAAATTTTGCTTTTAGCCATAATATTTAATTTTTTACAGGTTAAAGTATGTCTTATAATGTGCTTTTACTAACTTTTTATCAAAAATAACAAGGCCTACTTCGAATAAGTCTATACTAACGGCTCCGGCTTTGTTCTGCCTCAAGGTTTGCCAGCAAGCATTCAGCGCCTTATCCTTACTTATATTATTGATAACGAAAATACTCCGATTAACGGGCAATGACCCTGCATCTATCCTGTCGCCCCGATTAACGGCAATTAATGTCCATGCATCGTCTTCTCTCTCCGAAACTCGCGACTCCGAAACAACAGCCGATGCACGGCGAATATTGCGCAGGTTATGCGACTCTACAAAACGATTAAAACCAGTACTGCCAGAGTTGTCTTCATCCACCAAATAACAGGTGCATCGGGGCGAAACCATTGCCGCATACAAGCCCAAATATTCGGGTGTATTGCCTATAATAATAACACTGCGGCATCTGAAATAGTTTATCAACCGAAACAGTAATCGTCCATAGTTGTCGCGCCGTCGGTAATGCCGTTCAATCTCGTCGAAGGCGTAATAGGGCAACCTTTCTTCTATCACTTTAGTAATGAGATTATAGGCAAAGGGCGAATGAATCCGGTCTCCTTTTCGAAAAAAAACCTTCCTGTATGTACGCGCTATTGATTCCATAATCTTCATCCCGATGCAAAAATAACCATTTCTTTATTAATTAAAAATAAAACCTTACTTTTGTATTCGTTTTAATCGACATATAAACTTAAAGTATCCATACTTAATGAATTATTCGTTTTTTGATGTATTAACTCTCGTCGGTTCGCTGGCTTTATTCCTGTACGGAATGAAGATTATGAGCGAAGGATTGCAAAAAATTGCCGGTGATAAGTTAAGGTCTATACTCGCCGCCATGACCAAAAACCGGGTGATGGGCGTATTTACCGGTGTGTTGATTACAGCGCTTATTCAATCTTCGTCGGCCACTACGGTAATGGTGGTAAGCTTTGTTAATGCAGGCTTGCTTAGTTTGGTTCAGGCCATTACGGTTATTATGGGAGCCAATATCGGAACTACGGTCACAGCCTGGGTCATTTCATTATTAGGATTTAAGATAAGTATTGCCGCCTTCTCCGTACCGCTAATGGCTGTAGCAATCCCTTTTATTTTTTCATCAAAAAGCAAGCGCAAATCCATCGGAGAATTTATTATGGGATTTGCGTTTTTGTTTATGGGACTTGAACTTTTGAAGAACTCCGTGCCCGATTTGCAATCCAACCCCGATATGCTGGAGTTTCTTTCGCGATATACCGATCTGGGTTTCTGGTCGGTACTCATTTTCCTGGGAGTAGGCACAGTATTAACCATTGTAGTACAATCGTCGAGCGCCACTATGGCCATCACTCTTATTATGTGTGCCAAAGGCTGGATTCCGTTCGAACTGAGTGCGGCCATGGTGTTGGGCGAGAACTTGGGGACGACCGTTACTGCCAACATTGCTGCATTACCGGCCAATATTTCAGCCAAGCGAGCGGCATTGGCTCACTCGGTATTCAATGTATTCGGCGTAATCTGGATACTTATCCTGTTCCATCCCGTCGTTAATTTCGTAGCAGATATTGTGTCAAAGTTCGGCCCCGGCGACCCCACTATGCTCACTACCTTTTCTCACTCGATAGATAAAGACACGTTGGCCCTCATATCCAATCCCGGCGCAAGCGGCCTTACGGCAGAGCAAACGGCATTAGCCACCCAAATGAGCAAATACCAAGTGGCTACGTCGTACGGACTTTCGTTGTTCCACACCTTATTCAATCTGGTGAATACCTTTGTCATGATCTGGTTCGTCAGCCTTATTGCCCGCATCGTATCCTACCTGATTCCTCAAAAAGAAACCGACGAAGAGTTCCACTTGAAATATATATCGCGCGGCATGCTGTCAACTTCGGAACTATCGTTACTCCAAGCCAAGAAAGAAATTGTGGTATATAGCGAACGTACCAACCGGATGCTGAATATGGTACGCAACCTCTACGATGAACAGGATGAAAATGACTTTATTTCATTATTCAGCCGCATCCAAAAATACGAAAATATCTGCGACCGGATGGAAGTGGAAATTGCCGATTACCTCACCAAAGTAGCCGAAGGACGGTTGAGCGAAATGTCGAAGCGTGAACTTCAGAACCTTTTGCGCGTTATATCAGAAATAGAAAGTATTGCCGACAGCTGCTACAACTTGGCTCAAATACTCCAGCGTAAGCGTGATGCCAAATCGGTCTATACGGCAAAAATGGATAGAAACGTGAAGTTGATGATGGACTTGACCGATAGGGCGATGCAGGAAATGAAGAAGCAGCTTCAAATCAACTATACGCTCAATAAGGACGATTATAACCGGTCGGAGAATATTGAAGACGAAATCAACAACTTCCGCGCCGAGCTGAAACAGCAGAATATCGACGACGTGAAAGAGCATGAATACGATTACCAGGCGAGCGTAACGTATACCGATATTATAGACGAATACGAAAAAGCGGGCGATTATATCGTAAACGTAGTAGAAGCGTTAAACGACGTGGAATAAGCAATAGCATGATGGATTATTTTTTGATAGCGGTAGGATTTGTCCTGCTCATCTTTGGGGCAAACTATCTGGTGGACGGAGCGGTAGGCATTGCCAAGCGCTTCCATGTGCCCGATTTGGTGATTGGCCTTACCATCGTCGCCTTCGGTACATCGGCGCCCGAGTTGGTAGTGAATATCATGGCAGCTATCGACCCCGACACCACCGATTTGGCATTGACCAATATCATCGGCAGCAATATGATCAATACCTTTGTCATCCTTGGAGCTACTGCCTTGGTCTTTCCTATCAAATCGCAGATCGAATCGCGTAGGTTCGACATCCCCCTCAGCTTAGCCGCTCCCATCGTTATCCTTATATTATTGTGGATATTTAAAGACGAGATAACAAGAACAGGCGGTATTATTTTGCTATTGATATTCTGTTTCTTTATGTACAAGAATATAAAGAGAACAACCCAGGAGCAAAAGAAGAAGAAAGCAAATAAGGAAGAAAGCAGCGACGATGGAAAGGCTCAAAAAGTTTGGTTATCTCTGGTGATGATAATCGGCGGACTGGTGATGCTGGTAATAGGAGGCCAACTGATAGTAAAGAGCGCCACCAAAATAGCCGCAGCGCTGGGAGTAAGCCAAGCCATCATCGGATTAACTATTGTTGCCCTGGGCACTTCGTTGCCCGAGCTGGCCACCTCGGTAGTAGCCGCTTTCAAAAAGAACTCCGACATTGCATTGGGCAATGTAATCGGCTCCAATATATTCAACGTGTTTTTTGTAATGGGAATAAGCGCAATAGTACGTCCCCTACCCGCCTACCCCAACATCAACTTCGACCTGGCCATGGTAGCGCTCGGCAGCCTGCTTGTACTTATCTTTGTACTGACCAACAAAAAGCATGAAATAAAACGTTGGGAAGGAGGTCTGCTGTTGGCTATCTATGCCGTTTATCTGGTTTGGATGATAAATAATCAGCCCATAACTTAAGGTGTAAGCAATATTTATTGTCGAATAATTTATCAGTCTTAATTTATTATTATTATGCCTGCGCCATCTTATGCCCCTCAAGCGCCGGAAGAGGCTACTGCTATAGATGATGTTGTGTCGGAATATGCCATTAAAATCTATCCCTTATTCTTTTTATTCAGGATAAGTTGCAGACAGGTATCGGTATAGCTTTCTAATATCTCGCGGGTTGAATCGGTAGAGGCATCGTCGCATAGAATCACTTCTATCTCCCCAAATGTTTAATTTAAGGATGGAGTCCAAAGCCTCGCGCAGGTATTTCTCGCTGTTGTAGGCCGAGA
>DAIREI010000023.1:0-10248 GCA_036795675.1 Bacteroidales bacterium | reverse complement strand
GGGCAGTTATCGTTGGCCAGATACAGTTTGGGGATCTCTTCTACCCAATCCTTTATCCTGTCATATCCGCAACCGGTGGCGATATAAATCATCTCTTCCAGATCGTCGTGCTTTTGCGTGGCATCTACCGAGTTGAAGAAGCCTTCTACCGATTCGTCGTTCGACAAGCCGGCGGCTCTGATGGCGTGCCATTCGCCCAGGCTGTGCCCGGCATACATATCGGGCTTAATGTCGGCTGCTTTCAACGATTTGTCGAGCGTTTGACTGTTGTAATATAAGTTGAGTAAATAATCGAGGCCTATATTGCTTTCTTTATTGCTGATGCGACGTTCCACCCCGAAAGCTTCGACTAATGTGTCTAATTCGGGTTGAGAATCGGGGTCGTATCCAGGGAACAGGAAAGCCAACTTGCCCTCTTCTTTTAATAAAGGCTCATTAGAGAACCAGATGTCCAACCGTCCGCGCCAGGGCTTGTCTTTCTCGACTAAACCTTTGGCTTTCTGTATGCGTTCGATGGTAGGATCGAATATTACTATCCGGTAGTTATCGTCAGGATTGGTAGTAAAATGGTTCTCGCTGAGTTTTTTTATTAATTCCTCTTTCGACTTGGCTGTAGCCGCTACTACTTCTTCTTTGGCTATCTCGGGGATGAGGTGCATAGACGACTTCTCTTCTTTATACGCCGTCATCACCACGTGGCCGTTTACGCCTCCGAAACCGAAAGCATTAACACCAGCTATCAATGGGAATTCGTCTTCGTTCCAATCCATGGTTTCCTGCACGGGACGGAAGCGCGACTCCATTACCGCTTTGGCGGGGCGTTCGCAATGGAGCGTAGGGACAAACTTGCGATGATAGAGCGAGAGGGCGGTCTTCATCACCCCGGCCATTCCTGCTGCCGGCATGATATGACCTATATTGGATTTTACCGAACCGATCTTTATCTCGCGTGCGCCGGGTTCATTGCCGAATAGTTCGGTAAGCGTATGTATCTCCGTACGGTCGCCCACTACGGTAGCCGTACCGTGCGCTTCGATGTAGCTCACGTCGTCCATCTTGATATCCAAGCCGTCCCATGCCCGTATTATCGCTTGCCGCTGTCCTTTGGTGTTGGGCGCCATAACGCTCACTCCGGCTCCGTCGCTACAGATGGCCGAACCTTTTATCACGGCGTAGATGCGGTCTTTATCGGCTATGGCTTTATCCAATCGCTTCAGAATAATCATCCCGGAGCCTTCTCCTACAATCAGTCCGTCGGCATCTTCGCTTAGGGGTGCGCTCTTATCGGTGCGCGACATGGCTCCCAGCATATTAAAGATACTCCAGAAGATGGCCGATTGACCCAAGTGCGTGCCGCCGGCCAGCGCTATGTCGCATTGTCCGCTCAAGAGGTATTGGATACAATGGTCGATGGCGATGAGCGAGCTGGCACAGGCACCGTCTATCGTATAGGCGGGACCTTGCATATCCAGTTTGTTGGCAACCAACGAGGCTATCAGGTTAGGCATGGCGCCTATGGCGCTGTCGGCTTGATAACGCCCTTTACTTTCCTGGTAGTATTTCTTAAATTTCTCCAGTTCTTCGTCGGGTATTTCGGGTACGAGATTCTTTATTACCGCCAATACCTGCGAGGTAGTGTGTATCACATCAATGGCGCGAAGCATAGAGATACCGGCAAAGTTGCCCTTGCCCAGCACAATGCATCCTTTATTCAAGGGGATATTCTTCTCGAATACGCCCGCGTCTTCCAAGGCCTCGAACGATAACATCATCATGGCCATGTGTTCGGGGTCGTAACCCTCGGCCGCTATGGGCAGGATACCGTACCGGGCCGGGTCGATAAGCGGGGGAGTGATAAACGCTCCCTTTTTGCAATAAAAGCGGTCTACCGCTCCCGGTTTATATTGAAGATACTCCGGATCGATCCGGTCGGTCGGAACATCCTTTACGGAGTCGACGCCATTCACCAGATTGTTCCAGAACTGTTCAGCTCCTGCTGCCTCGGGGAAAATACACGACATCCCGACTATTGCTATGTCTCTGTCGTTTCTGCCCATTACTTATCGCCCATCAAAAAGTTTCTTACATTTTCTCCGCCTCCCATTACCAATACTTCAGGCTCTTTGCCGTACTTCAGTTCGTTGACGAAGTAAGCGCCGCCTACTTTTAAGGGGATAAGCGAAACGCCACGTTTCTTAAATTCATCCTCGAGCGAGGAAGAGACCATTCCGGCTCCCTTCCAGGGACCCCAGTTGAAGGTGAGGACGCGCATATCTTTTCTGTTCTTAAACGATTGCGCCGTAAGGTCGAATACGCTATTGGCGGCCGCATAGTCTATCTGTCCTTTGTTTCCATATGAAGAAGAAACGCTGCTGAACAAGACGAGCAACTTGATTTCGCCCAAGAGGTCGCTTAAGATCACCTGAAGCGGATTCACCTTGGTATTATATACTTGTTCAAACGACTTCCATGTCTTGTCGGCAAAGAACTTGTCTTGCAGGATGCCTGCACTATGAACCACGCCGTCTATGTGTCCGTACTCTTCCTTCACGTCTTTAATCAATGCCTTGAAATCTTTAATCTTCGATACGTCGGCTGCGCGGTATTCGGCCTTTCCTCCTGCGGCTTCTACCTTGGCTACGGCTTCGGCTATCTGGCTCGATTTGTATAACTCCTGTACCTTCTTCTCTATCTCGGCCGGAGTCTTCAATACTTTCTCACTTATGAGGAACTTGCGGATTTCTTCTCTAGTCTTCAATCCGTAATAAGGGCTGTCTTTGTCGATGTTTTGGGTAGAGCGTCCTACCAGGATGTAACGGCAGGGGCATTCGCCGGCCAGTTGCGAAATCAACTCGGGAGCAATGCCCTGGGCACCGCCTAACACCAATACGGTAGAGTCTTGGTCAAGTCTTAGATGGGCTTCGCCTTCAAGCTTCAATTCTGTCGACTGCACTTCGTAATGGAAACGGTCGCTTCCTTTATATATAATGTCGGCCGAAGCGTCTTCGCATCTTGCCTCGTCTATCATCATTTGTGCCAATGTGCCGGCATTGAAAGTATTGTAAGAGATTACATTTCTTACATTCAGTCCTTTGTACTCAAGACCCAGCGTTTTTACGAAGCCCGAGAAGCCCTGCATATCTTTTGCCGAGAATTGGCCGGTGCCGTCCTTATCTTCGCTGAACAGGTCGTCGAAAGCATAGAGCCATTTCAGGCGTTCCATATCGGCATTCTTAGCCGCTTTGAAAAGCTCTTTGATGGTCAACTTCTTCACCGCCGAGTTGATGTTGGCAAACAGCAATCCGTCGTAGGCTTTCAGGTCGTCGCCATCGGCTACCAAAGCTCCCTCGGCATTGTTGTCTTTCAGCGCCTTCAAAATAGCTTCGCCGCAAGCGGTATCATGGCCTTCGGGTAACATAATGGCGAACTTCTTGCCTTCTACCAATAGTTGGGTCTGATCGGCGATAGGGTGGGGTTGCAGGTTGAAACAAAGGCGGGCGAGATCGTTCTCATCAACCGAAGCTGCAACTTCGGCCTTAGGTTCTTCTATCACCTCGGCAGCGGTTTCCGCGCCTTCAAGCCCTGCGCCGCTCTGCAGTTCGGTTATCCATTCTATAATACCGTTCAATGTCTTGATGGAAGCCATCTTGGTAAAGGCGTCTTCCGAATCCTGGATGTCGCCGATGGAAGGCACCTTATCCTTCAATCCGCCGATAATCTCCATACGCTTGATGGAGTCGATACTCAGGTCGGCCTCCAGATCCATATCCATACCCAACATATCTATCGGGTAACCGGTTTTATCGCTCACTACTTCCATTAGTAATTCCTTAATCTGTTCCGGAGTGAACTCTTCGATATTGGCCCCATCTGCTTTCTCTTCGGCCGGGGCTTCCAATACGGCTACTTCGGTTTGGGGTTGATTGGCAAGTTGCACGGGCTGTGCCGGTGCATAAGTGCCGTTGATTGCGGGCGATTGCGGGGATGCCATCGGTTGCGTATAGCCAAGGTATCCCATCATAACATCTCTTTGGTTGTGTATCATTGAGTTCATGCCCTTCAGGTATTCGAGCATGATATCGTTCGGATTTGTATTATTCTCCATTGTTTGTATCTTTAATTGTATTGGTTTAGTGATGGGATATGAGCCGTCGGCAGGCATCTTCCCGAATAAAGGTGCGGCATACTGTCCGTTGATGTGCCACATAGTAACGTTCTTTTTGTATGCCTGAGGATTGTCGAGGTCGATTTGTTCAACGTCGCGGTCTTCAAACAGTTTCTGATAATCAATCTCGCGTCCGGTGGCAATGTAGCGGCCCAGCGACTGAAGCATATAGGTTACGCCCTGTTTGTCTTTGGCTTCCATTTGTATGGCGGCTATATCGGTACCGAGCGTATTCTGAGCCAGACCAATCAATACCCTGCCCGGGCCGGCTTCGATGAAGATGCGGGCACCGTCGGCATACATGTTGGTGATTTGTTCGCTGAATAATACAGGCTTTACCAGATGATCGGCTAAGCGTTCCTTTATCTTTTCCGGTTGCTCGGGATAGAGTTCGGCCGTAGTGTTCGACCAGACAGGAACGGTAGGCTTGCTGAATTTTACGTCTTTAAGCACCTTGGCATAGAGGTCTTTCGACTTAGCCAACACCGGGCTATGGAAAGCACAGGCTACGTTAAGTTCTACATGGCCAATATTAGCTGCTGTAAGTTTATCGGTAAATACCTTGATGCCCCGAGTAGTACCCGCTAACACGATTTGCTTGGTAGAGTTGAAATTGACCGCCCATACATCCTTCACACCCTTCAACTGTTCGTCCAATTCGTACTTGGGAATGTTTACGGCTATCATCTTGCCCTTGTCGTCGTCGATAGCATCTAAGATAGACTCGGCTCTTTTCCGGCTCAATGCAGGAAGGTCTTCTTCGTCAAATGCACCGGCGAAGCACAAGGCAGCCAACTCGCCATAGCTATGTCCTGCCACCATATCGGGTTTAATGCCCAAGTTGTTCAGAAATTCGGCGATGGCCATATCTACAATACCCAGCAGCGGTTGTGCATTGCGCGTATCGGTAATTGTCTTGTTCAATTCGACTTTTGTCTCTTCATCAAAGATGGTTTCGGGGAAGAGTATCCTTTCGTATTCTTTATTTTTGGCTAATAGCTTACGCATCGGCGGAAAGGCTACGAACAAGTCACGTGCCATGTCTACCCGCTGGCTGCCCTGGCCCGAGAATAAGAAAGCGGTTTTGCCCTCTACGGGATTGAGGTAGAAGATGCTTGATGCGGGTTTACCTTCTTCGGTAAGGTCCATTTTAGCCAACAAGTCTTCTATGCTCTCCGCTACGATGATTATCTGGGCAGGTTCTGTACTGCCGGTTGCCAAAGTGTAGGCAATATTCTTCAAAGCAATGGTATCGTTAATACCTACCAATTCCTTCACTTTATTCATTTCGAGCAGGGCCGCTTTCTTATCGGCTCCTCTGAATATGAACAAGTCGGCAGGCCAGGCCTTGAGGCTGGTAGCCGTTTCTACTTCGGGACGGTAGTTCTCGATGATGGTATGAAAGTTCGTTCCTCCGAAACCGAAGGCGCTGATACCGGCTATACGTCGTTCGTCGTTCCACAACCCTGCCCGGGTATTGAACAGGAAGGGGCTTAATTTGGAATTGTAGAATGTATTGGGCTTATTCAAATGGATAGTGGGAGGGATTATCCCTTGGTTTACGGCATAAACGGCCTTAATAAGACCCGCTATACCGGCGGCACATTTGGCATGCCCTATTTGCGTCTTTACCGAACCGAGGTAAGTCTGTCCCGGTACGGCTCCCGAATCGAGGAACATATCGGTAAGTGCGGCCAATTCGGTGCGGTCGCCCACTACTGTTCCCGTTCCATGGGCTTCAATCATTCCCACTTCAGACGGAAGAATACCGGCACATTGATAGGCTCTTTCCAGGGCGCGTATCTGGCCTTTGCTGTTGGGAGCGGTCAAACCGAGGCTCTTGCCGTCGCTACTGCCGCCTATCCCTTTTATTACTGCATATATCTTATTGCCGTCGCGTTCGGCGTCTTCCAGTCGCTTCAATACGACCACCCCGATACCTTCGCCCAACGTCATCCCGTCCGATTCGGCATCGAACGAGGCGCAATAACCTTTGCGCGAAAGGGCGTATGTAGAGTTGAACATCAGGAAGTCGTTTACTCCGTTGTGGAAGTCGGCGCCACCTACCAGTACCATGTCCGAGCGACCGGTAGCCAATTCGTAGTAACCTACATCAAGCGCAGCCAACGAAGAGGCGCAAGCAGCATCCACGGTATAGTTACGACCGCCCAGATTGAGGCGGTTAGCTATACGGCCGGCCACTACATTAGATAGTACGCCCGCAAATGAATCTTCATTGAGGCGGGGTAGGGCTTTCTTCAATTCCTCGGGTATTTCGCCAAAAGCCTGTTTGGCTCCGGCTCGCATTCCATAGTTGGAACCCAACTCGGTAGTACCTTCCACGCCGAACATCACCGAGGTATTCTCGGCGTCTACATCCGACAGTTGTTCATAGCCGGCATCACGCATCGCTCTTTTGGCTGCCAGCAGGCTCAATAGTTGAACCGGCTCGATAGAGGCCAGCGACTGCGGGGTAATGCCAAACTCCAACGGGTCGAAGTCGATGAAGGGGATAAAGCCGCCCCATTTAGAGCAAACAAAGTCGGTATCGCGTGTGTTGGGGTCGAAGAAAAGCTCTTTGTTCCAACGCTCGTCGGGTACTTCGCTCAGGCAATCTTTTCCTGCTATAATATTCTTCCAATACTCTTCCAAATCTTTGGCTCCAGGGAAAATACCCGCCATGCCCACTACGGCTATATCTATTCCCTTACGCATATCGGCAGGGCGGTTGATGTCGTCCAATTTGGCGATAAGCTTGTTGTTATCTACGGCTATTGCGGTATGAATCTTTTTTATGGTGGTGATGTTAGCGATGACATTAGTCAATGCGCCGGTCATATACATTCCTCTTTCAAATTGCTCTTCGGGGCTTACGGGCCTCTCGGTATTGTCGGGCATCAGTTCCGTTCCTTTGGCAGCTATTCTTAACCGGCCGATATTCATATCTTCCAGTTTCTGCCATACCACCTTGGTGTCTTCTCCGGACGACAGCATTCGTTCTTTTTCTTTCAGGAAGTAGTCGGTATAGGGCGATTTAATCGATTGGGTTTCCTGCCCCTGTATGGCTTCGAGCGTGATGCTCTCTCCGGCTTCGAGTATGCGCTTTTGGTATTCCTCTACAATAGCGCCGGTTTCTACTATCTCTTTAGTATATAAATAAGATGTTCCTATCTGTACTCCTATCTTTGCCCCTTGTGCAGCCAAGGTCGAGGTCATTATCGAAACAAAGGCTGAAGAGAAAGCGTCGTGGATACCGCCGGCAAACAATATGCTAAGGTCTGTCTTCACATCTTGCTGCATGAGGCGATAGATTTGTTTCTCCCAAAGCACCATACTCGACAGCGGGCCTACGTGTCCGCCGCTCTCGCGTCCTTCGAAGATAAGGTCGCGTGCGCCTTCATTAAGGTACATATCGAGCAGGTTGGCCGATGGAACATGGATAAATGTCTTTATGCCTGCCTCCTGAAGCGGTTTGGCCAGAGAGGGACGTCCTCCGGCTATCAGCACTATATCGGGCTTGGCTTCGATTAACAGCTTGGTTTGTTCGTTCCTAATTTCAGGAGGAAGGAAGCCCATGATGCCTACGCCCCAAGGCTTGTTGCCCAACAGCTTTTTTGTTTCGTTGAACAGGTCGGCGGCCGGTTTGCCCGTCATTAGGCTCATGGCTAAGAAAGGCAGTGCACCCTCGTCGGCTATGGCTTTGGCAAACTTAGGTTCGTCGCTGATGCGTGCCATCGGCCCTTGGCTTATGGGGTATTTTATTCCCAAGTCTTTGGCTAGCGCATTATTGGGACTTATGGTGTGCAGCCGCTTGGCTTGATGCAAGTGGCTGTATATGCCTTCGTAAAAGTGTTGTATCAGGTTATCGATACGCTTATACCGGGTAAGGAAGTCGATAGAGAGCGATATGTCCTGCCCCATGGGGATGTAATTTTTGCTCAGGTCAAGTCCTCCCAGATAAGGTTTCAGGTCTTGTTGCTTGGCGTTTGGCGGCAATGCCGGAGAGGTATTACGTTGTAATACCCTGAAGCCGTCGACAACGATGGTTTCGCTTCCGCTCAATTTTTCGCACATCGACTTCAGTTCTTTCGGCACGCTGCATGCCGGAAATAAGGCTACCTGCGAATCGAAGATTACGCCCGTAGCGCCCAAAGCCAGGTAAGCGGCAGAAGAGTGCATCCCTGCACCTCCTTGAATATAGAGTTTAACTTTCTTCTTGAGGCATTTATCAATGATGCCTTGAAATAAAATAAAAGATGAATCTTTACCAACCCGTCCGGCTCCTTCGTTTCCTTTAATGATAATGGTTTTGGCTCCGGTTTCAATAGCTTTATCCGCATCCTTTAACGAATAAATCTGCGTCATTACTTCAATTCTTTTCTCCTGTTTGGCATTCAGGTTGAGCTTTACGTCGATAGGCGCTATAATCCGCGTTACCTTATCCGGAATAGCGACGTCGACCAAAGAATCCGATGCAAAACAAATACCGAAATTACCTTTGATACGATTAGAAAGAGTTTGCAGCTCTTTCTCCGCTTTCTTCTTGTCTCTGCCCAGATGCAAGACCGGAAAAGCACCGGCCTTCTCTGTTCCTAAAGCAAGCTTTACGTCAGGCATTTCGAAAGGAGATAGAATCAATAATTCTTTTTTAGTGTGCATGTTTCAGTAAGTTTATATTTTAATTAATCTATGTTGTTACTTTACTTATATTGTTATGAAATGTCCGGTTATAAAACCGATATAACACGATCAACGTCAATATCGAGGCAAATACTTCCGACAGCGGAAGCGACATCCATACGCCCTCCAATCCCCAAAACAGCGGCAATATGAAGAGCATGGGGGCAAGGAACAAGACCTGTCTGCTCAGGTTGAGGAATACAGCCCTGGCCGGCAACGCAATATTCTGGAAGAACGACCCCGTTATCATCTGTAGCGCGCTCAAGGGTAAGGTAATGGTAAGTATCTTCAAGGCGGTAACCGACTGAACAGCCAGTTGCCCGGTGGGATTGAAGATATTCACTATCGGCTTGCCAAAGACAAATCCGATAAGTATGCCCAATCCGCCGACTAAAAAGCCTACCTTGAAAGCGTATTTTAGTACTTCTACCACGCGATTGTGATTTTCCGCTCCATAGTTATATCCTACTATGGGCTGTATGCCTTGCGATAAGCCCGTAAGAATCATAATAAAAATGAATGTGATGCGGTTGGCTATAACGTATGACTCCAACGCAACGGAACCTCCGTAAGCGCTGAGCCGGTTATTGGTAAGAAGGATGGATAGCGAGTTGAATGCAAGCATAATAAACGATGCCAGGCCTATGCTGGATATGGTCCACATTATTTGGGGGTTGAGACGGATGTCTTTCCTACGTATCCGTACAGATGAGCCTTTATCGAGAAAATGTATAATACACAGAACAAGTGTGATAAATGTGGCCGTAAAAGTAGCCATAGCCGCCCCTATCATTCCCCATTCGAATACAAATATATATAAAGGAGCGATAAATAGATTGACGATTACACCTGTGGCAATAAGAACCATCGACTTGCGCGGATAGCCGGTAACCCGGATTATCGCAGTCAATGTTCCGGTAAGATTGAAGATTACAGCCGCCGGAAGATAATAGAGCATAAACTCGCGTGCAAAGTGGAAAGTTTCGGGTGTTGCCCCCATCAGGTTAAGCAGCGGCTCGGAGAACAGCCAGATGAACCCCACGGGAATAAGGCTCAAAAGCAATACGAAAAGAACGGAAGTGCCCATTACCTTGTAGGCCGATTCCGTATCGCCGGCCCCCCAGAAAAGCGAAAAGCGGCTGGTTGTGCCTACCGAAACCAAGGTTCCGATAGCGCCCATGAAATTGATAACAGGCAATACGATGCCCATCCCTCCTATGGCATGGTCGCCAAGTCCGGGGCCATGCCCTACGTAAATACTATCAATGAGATAATACAATGACAGCGCAGTCATTGTAAGGACAGATGGTATAACGTACTGCCAAAACAATTTACTGATCTTTTCATATCCCAGATCAGCTATCATAAAATATTCATATTATTCTCAGGTGTCTTTTGTAATA
>DAIREI010000022.1:0-10293 GCA_036795675.1 Bacteroidales bacterium | reverse complement strand
AATGTAGAAGTGATTGAGAATCATCAGCCTATACGCCTATTGCAAGGGGTGGAATATGCCGACCAAGCTGCTTTGAACATCCGGCTAAAAGATGATGCGAAGCTCAGGTGGATGGGCGCAGCGGAAGGGGGAATCGGCTTTTCTCCTTTATTATATGATGCTTCTGTGTTTGCAATGCGTGTTTTACCCAAACGATACAACATGGAAATGCTGAAAGCAGACAATATGGGCTGGAATCCTAAATCGCAGAGTGTGCGCTTCACCCAAGACGACCTGTTCGGCGAACAAGATGGAGGTTCGCTGCCCGGTTATATAAATGTGGGGAATGTATATACTCCGCTGGACGATAAAAGGGTAAGGCAGGGCGAGTCCCTGCTGTTCAACTCGTCGAGCGCGTTTAAGCTGAATAGCGATTATGAGTTGAAAGCCAACCTGACCTACGAAGGAGAGAAGCACAATCTGGATAGGGCGACCCATATCAACTACCTCGAGCCCGGCATTGCTGATTATTCTGAATCTGAAGCTTATGCCACGCGAAACCATAGCCTGTCGGGTCAGGCGGCTTTGCAGGCCAATACTCCCGAAATGTATTTGAAGAACAACCCCTATTTCGATATCAAGCAAGAACGAACAACTTCGGACATTGCGGCGGAACGGCATTTCAGACAGAAGGCTGAGGTCCCGGCTTTCGACATCACTAACGATCTACAATTGGCCAAACGAATAGGCGGTCGGCTTTTCACGCTTACGTCACGCAACCGTTTCATCAACACCTCGCCTTCTTTAGTGGTGGACGACAGGGAACAAGCGATAACGAACCGGGCTTTCCGCTCTGTCTCAGAAGCAACCTATGGCCGGAAGTTCGGACAATATCAAATCCGAGGGCGGGCAGGCCTTGACGTCAATTATCAGCGGCTGCAAAGCGAACTCTCAGAAGCCGCCGTCGATTCTTATCCGCTTATCAACAACTCTTCGCTGAGGGTATTGAAGCCCTACCTCAGCGCCGATTTTATCTACGAGAACTACCGATTGCGGATGAGCTTTTCGGCTTTGTTCAACTATCATAATTATAGTTTCAAAGACCTACTGGAGGATAAAACCAAGTCACATGGATACGCCTTCTTTACACCTTTGTTTATGGCGCGCTATAAGTTTTCGGCCAGATGGGAGGCTTTGCTGGATATCAGATACGCTAGCACAGCGCCGCCCAAACACATCTACTATAAAGGAGTAATTATGAATAATTACCGAAGCCTGAGTGTGGGTTATCCCGTATCGGAAACCAGCCGTGAGCGGTCGGCTTCCCTGTCGTTTCGCTACCGCAATCCTATTTCCTCGGTCTTTATTAATGGGGGAGCAAAGTATGAATGGAATACAATCATGCCGATGCATGCGCAGCTGTTCTCGGGCGATTATATTTTATCTACTTATCACCCTGCGGAATATGACTACAATACCCTACGAATCACAGGAGGAATCAGTAAAGGATTGGGTTCGGGAAAGATAAACCTGGGGGTGGATGCGGGCTATCAACTGACGAAAAGCTCATCGATGCAGAACGCTATGGTGCTTCCCTACCGGGTAAATACGCTTTCGGCTACGCTTAAACTAAAAGGGACGATAAAAAAGTGGATATCGCTCGATTATTACTTTCATTATGCTTATAATAAAATGAATATGGACACCGTAGACACCCATAAATCATTTCAAAATCTGAAGCAAAAAGCAAGTATATCGCTGTTTCCTTTGCGGCAATTGGAGATCAATATCGGCGGGGAACACTATTATTCCTTGTTTGATGATAGGTCGTCAGGCAGACTTATCTTATTTGACTCCCATGCAAAATGGGCGGTTACGCCCAAAATCGACTTGAGCATCGCAGTCACAAATGTATTGGATGAGCGGGAGTACCGCTACGCCTACTACGACGGGCTTAGCGAAACCATCAACAAGCACAGCATCCGCCCCCGCAATATAGTAGCTTCAGTACAGGTAAGATTCTGATGGAAGTTGAAAATTGAAAGTTGAAAACGATGCGCGAAGCGCAAACCTAATAGCTAAAAGCTAAAAGCTAAAAGTTATAGGCTAACAGCTCTATTGCGCTTTCAACTTTTAATTTTCAACTGTATTAAAACTCGGCGTTTTTCGGTGTCCTTGGGAAAGGAATTACGTCGCGGATATTGCCCATGCCGGTAACGAAGAGCAGGAGGCGCTCAAAGCCCAATCCAAAACCGCTGTGAGGCACTGATCCGAAACGGCGGGTATCGAGGTACCACCACATTTCTTTGGTGGGAATGTCCATTTCTTCCATCCTTGCTACTAACTTGTCGTAGTTCTCTTCACGTTGCGAACCGCCGATTATCTCTCCGATGTGTGGGAATAGGACATCCATGGCGCGCACGGTCTTTCCGTCGTCATTCTGTTTCATATAGAAAGCCTTTATCTCTTTCGGATAATCCGTCAGGATAACGGGCTTCTTGAAGTGCTTCTCTACCAAGTAGCGCTCGTGCTCGCTTTGCAGGTCGGAGCCGTAACCCGTAACAAGGTACTTGAATTGTCCTTTCTTGTTGGGCTTCGATTCTTTCAGTATTTCGATGGCTTCGCTATAGGTGAGGCGCACAAAGTCGTTGTGCAACACAAACTCCAGCTTCTCTATCAGTTCCATGCTGCGCTCGTCGGCCTTCTTGGTCTTTTCCTCTTCTATTAGCCTTGCGCTTAGGAACTTCAGGTCGTCCATGCAATTGTCCAAGGCGTACTTTATCAGGTATTTCAGAAACTCCTCCGCTAAGTCCATATTGTCGTTCAGGTCGTAGAAAGCCATCTCAGGCTCTATCATCCAGAACTCGGCGAGGTGGCGCGAAGTGTTGGAGTTCTCGGCTCGGAAGGTCGGTCCGAAGGTGTAGATATCCGACATGGCCAAGGCGGCCAGTTCACCTTCCAATTGTCCCGATACGGTGAGGTTGGTGGCTTTGCCGAAGAAGTCTTGGTCGAAGTCGATTTTGCCCTCTTCGGTACGTGGAATATTGTTCAGGTCGAGCGTGGTCACTTGAAACATCTCACCTGCCCCTTCCGCATCCGAAGCTGTGATAATGGGCGTATGGATATTGCAGAAACCTTTGGAGGTAAAGAAGTCGTGAATAGCAAAAGTCATGGCGTGCGTTACCCGGGTGATGGCTCCGAATGTATTGGTACGGAAGCGCAAATGAGCAATCTCGCGGAGAAACTCCAGCGAGTGCTTCTTGGGTTGCAGGGGGTATTCATTGGGATCGCAATCGCCAAGAATCTCTATCGACTTGGCCGTCAACTCCACGTTCTGTCCGCTCCCTTGCGAGGGCGTAAGCAAGCCCACTACTGCAATAGAAGTACCGGTAGTAGTTCGCTTAATCAGTTCCTCGTCAAACTGTTCCATATCCACTACCACTTGCAGGTTGTGAATAGTAGAGCCGTCGTTCAAAGCGATGAAGTTCACTTGTTTGTTGCCCCTACGCGTGCGCACCCAACCTTTGGCGCATACTTCGTTATTGTAATCTGTGCATTGAAGCAGATCGATTATTTTGGTTCGTTTCATATAATATATGATTTACAGATGATAAAAAATAGTTTCACAGAGAAACACAGAGAATGCACGGAGTTACACGGAGATATGACTAAAAATTCGGTGTAGCTCTGTGTTCCCTCTGTGGATCTCTGTGTTATAATATGTAATATTAAATCCTGATATCAATCAAACGCTCCCATTCTCAGCATCGCCACTTCCCTGTCGTTCAGGTAGCGCCATTTGCCTCGCTTCAGGTTCTTCTTGGTGAGGCCGGCAAAGTATACGCGGTCGAGTTTATGCACGTGATAGCCGAGGCTTTCGAACATACGGCGTACGATGCGGTTGCGTCCGGAATGTATCTCTATCCCTACCTGGTCTTTGTCTTCGTCTGATACATAGCTGATGGCGTCGGCATGTATTTCGCCGTCTTCCAGTTCGATACCGTCAACCAGCTTCTGCATGTCGTCTTCGCTCACGGGTTTATCCAACCATACGTGATAGATTTTCTTCTTCAGGTACTTAGGATGGGTCAGCTTCGAGGCCAAGTCGCCGTCGTTGGTAAGCAAGAGCACGCCGGTGGTGTTTCTGTCCAAGCGTCCTACGGGGAAGATGCGCTCGTGGCAGGCGGTTTTCACCAAATCCATTACGGTAAGGCGCTCCTGCGGATCGTCGGCCGTAGTAACGCAATTTTTGGGTTTGTTGAGCAGTACGTAGATCTTGTGTTCCAATTTAATAAGTTCGTCTTGGAACTTCACCTCGTCGGCACGTTTTACTTTGGTACCCAATTCGGTAACTACCTCGTCGTTTACCTTTATCAATCCGGCTTGGATAAAGTCGTCGGCTTCCCTTCTCGAACATACGCCCGCATTGGCCAGATACTTGTTGAGGCGGATCAATTCGTTGGGGTCGAAGTTCTCTTCGCGGTACTTCATCTGCTTCTGAACCGGAGCGCCGTATCTCTGCGGAGCATTACCTTGTCTGTTAAATCCTCCTCCCCCTCCGGGTCTGCGGTTCAGTTGAGGCCGCTGATTGTTGTTGTGGTTTTGCTGATAGCCACCGCCTCCTCTTTGAGGACCATAGTTGGGTCGCGACTGCTGGGAGGCTTCACCTACCCGCGGCCGGCGTTTCTTTACCATACCGTCGTCGCCCTGGTTGCCTTGGTTATTGCCGTATTGGCGGGGACGGTCGTAGTTGTTGCGGTTGTAATCATTGTATCCGCCTTGTTGACGGTCGTAAGGCTGGCGATTGTAGTTTTCATTCCTCGGCCTGTCGTAGCTTTGCTGACGATCATAGCCGCCTTGTTGACGGTCGTAACCTCCTTGCTGCCTGTCGTAGTTTCCTTGTTGGCGGTTGTTGTTGTATCCGCCTCGGTTGTCGTTTCTGCCGTAATTGTTGCGGAAATTGTTTTGTTGATAAGGCCTTCTCTCACGATTGTAGCCTTCATCGCCGGAGCCGTCGTTATAACGCGGCCTCCTGTCATCTCTGTCTGTAGTCATGATGTTTTGATAATTTAATTGAATGTTTTTAATAAATGCCGGTGTAATTTTGTGGCGTAATTGTTCTCAGTTCTTCTTTTACTTTGTCATTCACATTTAGTGAATCGATAAATTGGCGAATCGATTCGCCGGTGATTTTTGAATTTGTTCTTGTTAATGCTTTCAGCGCTTCATAAGGTTGAGGGTATCCCTCCCTCCTCAGTACGGTTTGTATGCCTTCGGCTACTACAGCCCAGGCGTTCTCTAAATCATTATTGATAGCCTCCTCGTTTAATAACAATTTGTTTAGTCCTTTGTTGAGGCTTTGTATAGAAATTGTAATATGCGCAAACGGAACTCCCACGTTTCTCAACACGGTAGAGTCGGTCAGGTCGCGTTGTAAACGCGATACGGGAAGCTTGGCTGCCAGGTGCTCGAGTACGGCATTAGCTATCCCCAGATTACCTTCGGCATTTTCAAAGTCGATAGGATTCACCTTGTGCGGCATGGCAGACGAGCCTATTTCACCTTCCTTTATCTTTTGTTTGAAATATTCCATCGAGATGTATTGCCAGAAGTCTCTCGACAGGTCGATTAATATGGTATTGATCCGTTTCAGTCCGTCGAACAGGGCGGCCAGGTTGTCGTAATTTGATATTTGCGTGGTATAGTCTTCCCGGTCTAAGCCTAAGCGATTGCCGAGGAAGTTGTTGGCAAAGGCTTCCCAATCAATGCCGGGGTAAGCGATGTGGTGGGCGTTGAAGTTGCCCGTAGCTCCGCCGAATTTGGCCGAGATAGGAATGGACTTCAATAAGCTCAATTGTTCTTCCAGCCGATAGACAAACACGTTTATTTCTTTACCCAACCGGGTAGGCGAGGCGGGCTGCCCATGTGTCTTGGCCAGCATAGGCACGTCTTTCCACTCGGTGGCATAGCCGCTTAATATCTTGATAAGGCTATCCAATAAAGGATAATATTGAGTCTCTAAAGCGTTATTGATAGAAATAGGAACGGCTGTATTGTTGATGTCTTGCGAGGTCAGTCCGAAATGAATGTATTCTTTGTAGTCTTGCAGGCCCAAGTCGTTGAATTTCTCCTTAATAAAGTACTCAACGGCCTTCACGTCGTGGTTGGTGGTGCGCTCGATTTCTTTTACCCGTTCGGCATCATCCAGGTCGAATTCAAGGTAGATATTTCGTAAGGGAAGGGACAACTTATTTATGTCTATATCTTGCAATTGCGGAAGAGGCAGCTCGCATAAGGCAATGAAGTATTCCACTTCTACCAATACACGATACCTTATCAGGGCAAATTCGGAGAAATAGCCGGAGAGAGATGCTGTTTTTTCCCGATACCGCCCATCAACGGGTGATATCGCAGTTAGTACATTCAGTTTCATAACACGCGAGAGATACAATGAGGATACAAAGGTAATGAATAAATATTTATATGCAAATCTGCACAGACTTAAAAACAGGCTTTTGTCAAATTTGTATCATTAATTATAATAATTCGGCAAATGTAAGACAGGCCGCGTCAGTTCCGCCTCAACCGGTAGTTCTTAATTCCCAGGTTCTTGTAGGTTTCTACCAGGGCATTTTCGTCGTTGGTAATAATGAGCAGCTTATCGCCGGGAAGCAGTTCGGTGTTTCCTTTGGGGATAAAGTATTGGTTGTGCCGCTTTACCATAACGGCGAGGGTTTGGTCAGGTAGGGGAAGCTGCATGAGGCTGTTGCCGTGCGATAGTATTTTCTTGTTGAGGGTAATCTCGGTCATGGTAGACTTAATATCTTCCGAAAACTCCACATCAAAGTCTTGAAACTGAGTAGTGTCTTCGCCCGTTACGGCCAATCCCAGCCATTCGGCTACCTTGGTCAACGATGTACCCTGTATCAATAATGACATGAGTGTGATAAAGAATACCACATTGAATATTAGTTCGGCATGAGGTACGCCCGCGGTAAGCGGTAGCATGGCAAAGATAATGGGGACGGCGCCCCTTAATCCCACCCACGAGACAAAGACTTTCTCTTTTATCTTCATTTTGGGGAATGGCAAGAGCGAGATAAATACTGCTAACGGACGGGCGCCTATAATCATAAACAGCCCGATGATGATAGCGACAAGCGCCACCGACTTCAGGGCGCTGGGTGTAACCAACAGCCCGAGTACAAGGAACATGACGATCTGGCTTATCCATGCCAACCCGTCGAAGAAGCGGATAGACGAACGTTTGTGCACAATCTTCGAGTTACCCAATACCAGCCCGGCCAGGTACACTGCCAGATAGCCGTTGCCTTTCAGGAAGTAAGTGACCGAGAAAGTAAATATTCCGCAGGTGAACACCAGAATGGGATAGAGTGAGTCGTTGTCGAGGTTTATCTGATTGATTATCCAAACAAACAGTTTACCCAAAAGAAATCCGGCTGCTGTACCGATAGCAAACTGCATTACCAAGTTAAGGCCGGCCATCCAATAGTTTGGCGCTACGCCGGCATCGCTACTCATTATTAATTGGATAAGCACAATGGTAAGCATATAAGCCATCGGGTCGTTACTTCCGCTTTCCAGCTCGAGCAGCGGACGTAACTTCTTCTTTAGTCTTACGCCTTTGCCCCTTAATATGGAGAATACCGAAGCCGAATCGGTAGACGACATCACAGCCGCCATCAGCATCGAAGAAAGCATATCCAAGCCCAATCCCGGAAAAAAATAAAGGGCTATATAGTAAATGAATAGCCCTGTGAAAATAGTCATTAATATGACGCCCAGCGTAGCCAGTATTATCCCTTGTGCCGCCACAGGCCTCACATCTTCTATCTTGGTATCTAATCCGCCCGAAAAGAGAATAATACACAACGCTACCGTACCGATAGCCTGCGAAATGTTGTAGTTATGAAAGTCAATACCAAACCCGTCTTCGCCGAATATCATCCCTATGGCCAGAAAGAGTAATAAAACAGGAACGCCAAATTTAGACCCCGCTTTGGTGGCCAGCAAACTAAGAATGAATAATGCGGAAAAAAAGAGCAGTATCTGTTCGATAGTAAATGTCATATATTAAAACGGTATATCGGGTTTGATGAAGGCACGAGAAGCGTAGCCTTTGCAAAGTTAAGAAAAAAATTAAAAGAACGAAAAAAAAGAAAGAATAAGCGACGTAAATTATTATTTTCATTATTTTTGCATTTCACAAAATATTATTGCAATGAAGAAACTAATTATTATCTCCTTATCTTTAGCTGTGTTGCTGACAGGCTGCACTGTTAACGACCGCAAGGCGGACGAAGGAGAAAACAAAAACACGGAGACGACTATGACACGCGAAGGAATTAAGGCTGCATCGTTCGATGAGCTATTCCAATCCATTGAACCGGCAGAGATTCCCGGCGATGTATTTACCCTGATAGGTAAAGATTTTACCGTAATTACGGCAGGAATACCCGAGCATTACAACTCGATGGTGGCCAGTTGGGGCGGCTGGGGCATACTGTTCAATAAGCCCGCTACCTGGTGCTTCTTGCGTGCCAGCCGTTATACCCTCGAGTTGATGCGGAAAGACGACGGCTACACCATGTCTTACTTTGAGGAAGATTACAAAGACGACTTTATGCCTTTCGGCGAACAAACGGGACGCAACGGCAACAAGATGCAAGAGAGCAAACTTACTGCCGTAGAAACTCCCGAAGGGAATATGGCCTTTAAGGAGGCGAAACTAATTATCGAGTGCAAGATGGTGCAGGAAACCACCATTTCGCCCGACGACTTCAAGACGGACGAAGGACGCAAGTTCGTTATCGACGCTCATATCGAAGTAGGCGAATATCATAAGCTGGTATTCGGCGAGATTACGAAGGTTTGGGTTAAGAAGAACTAAGAACTAAGAATGAAAAAAAACTATATCCTCGCTTTGCGCAAACTCTTCACTCTTAGTTCTTAGTTCTTCACTCCATTATAGTCCTAATTCTTCTTCCATCATCATTAGCAGGGTGCCCTTGCCGTAGCCTGTGCGGGTGGTGATGATTTTACCTTCGGGCGATATTAATACATAGTGGGGTATTCCGGTAACGCTGTAGCTGTGCCTGATGCCATCGTTAGGTCTGAAGTCGTTGAGGTTGAGCCAAGTCATCTCTTCTTCTGCCGAGGCTTTCTCCCAATTCTCTTTGTTGTCTAAGTTGAGGCTTACTACCACCAAGCGGTCGTTGTACAGTTCCGCTATTTCTTTCAGTTCGGGGAAAGACATCCGGCAAGGCTTGCACCAGTGCGCCCAAAAGTCGAGCAAGATGTACTTGCCTTTATAGTCCGACAAGTGGTGCATATTTCCTTCCAAGTCCCACAAGTCGGCATCGGCCATCTCATCGCCCTCTTTTACGGGAGCAGGCGGATAAAGGCTCAGGTAGATGCTTCGCCCCTTAGTGCTTTCCTTCAACTCTTCGGGCACGCCTTCGTATAACTCTTTTAGTTGGTCGACAAAGGCATCGTCTTTCTCCTCATATCGGAGCAGAACCGCATAGTCGCCCAACATCTTCATCCATCCACACGGGGCTGTATGTTTTATTCTCATGCATTACCTCCAATCGGGTTTCTTCTATCAGTCGCTCCATGGTGGCTACCGAATCCATTTTCAGCATGAACTCTCTTTCCATTTCGAGAGTTATCTCGGCGCCCGATTCAATGGCGGTTCTGAAAGGATAAGTATCACTCAAGAGCGATTGCCAATTTCGGTCATAATCGCGGGTCCGGTCTTTGTACCGGTTCAATTCTACCTGTTCCGGAACATCATTCTTCACCTCCCATGCGGCATAGTACTTGTCTCTTCCTTTTATCTCGGTTTTGCTGCCGGGAGCTATCCACAGTTCGAGCGAGGTAGGCGCTATGGTCTCGTCAACCATCGTAAGCATCAATAGCTGAGGATTACTGATTGAATCGATAATGGTAAACTTAAAATCTTCTTTAGTAATGGTGTCGCTCTGAAACTCGTTGAAAGTGAAGCCGTCGAATTTGCTCAGTTTGATTACGGTACCGGGTTCCACTCCTGTCACATATCCGGTAATGATGGTGTCGTTGTTTTCTTTTTTACATGCCGATAGCAGGCAGCAGATAATAAGGATTAGCAGAAAATAATTAAATCGCATAATGATAAAGTATTATATGGTGCAAATTACAATTCCAATCTTAATTGATTGTCGGTTGTTTTGTTTAATTTATATACCGTTGGGAAATCAGTCTTTCCTTCAATCTTTTGTATCAAATCTCTCATCTCTTGTTTGAAAATACCAA